>JAQTXJ010000075.1 GCA_028688815.1 bacterium
ACATATATTTTTCTTCATCTGCGATAAGAGTCCAGGACGGGCGAATAATTGTTTTTAGTATTTGTTTGGCGACAGTGGAGAGAGTGGAGAAAGCTTTTGCATTAGTTTTGAGGAGCGGGCATATCGGGGTATGGTTGAAGTATTTTTCGGGGAAATAGGGTCGGATTTCGGTTTTGTTGTTTTTAATAGAGAAGGAAACGCCTTTAGCGTCGGGCGGCATATCGTAGTTAAACATTTGTTTAGCCTGTTCAGGGGAGATTCCTTTGATAGTGCCCCTGAATTGCATAGGCCAGTTTTGTAAAAGCATTTTACCCCCTATTACAAAGTAAATCCAAATTACAAAGCTCAAAGGTCAAATCAAATCCAAATAACAAAAAAGTAACCACACGATTAACACACGATTACACAGAAAACGGAAAGAGTTTCGTATAACTACGAATAGTATATCAGATAATCAGAATATCAGTTGGCAGGATATCAGAGTATCAGGATATCAGAAACAAAAAAAACTAATACAAATGTGCCGTAAAGGGCGGAGCGAAGGCGCTCTATTTGAGTGGAGTAATGTCCACTTAATACGATTAGATGCAGAAAAACCTAAAAAGGATTCAAAAAAAATAAAATATTTTTATTTTTTAAAAATGTTTTTGTAATGGTAGTCAAGAAAATCTATCTTTGGAAGGAATTTATCGGGCAAATTAATTGATTTATTTTCAAAATCTCTAAAATTTCGGTCGAAACAATCTTTATACAAATTCTTTTTTAAAATATTTGATATTATCAGCTTGTAATCTGATGTTATTCCTATATATCCTTGGTCGAAACAACTATCATATAATGGCGACAAACATATTCCATTCTGTGGATTTAATCTTTCCTTTTCATTCATAGACCAAGGAATTATATGACTTGCGATTAGCAAGTCAGGCATGTCAATTCCGGAAATAGCGCATTTATAATTATAAATTGATAAGATTAGTTTTCTGAAAAAGTTCTGGTTTACTCTAGTTTTTATCTCTTTTATCTTATCTTCTCCTTTTTTATCTTCAAAATCTTCATATTTTTTCTCTATGGTGGTATTTTGTCCTTTTGCAAGAATCTTCTCGCTTTCAAATATCAATGCATCCCAATTATTTGTAAACTCATCCCAAATTTCTTTATCTAATTTGCCAGCATGTTGCATTCCTTTTATTCCTCTTTCTTTAAGATATGGGTCGAAACTTGCGAAGTTAAAGAGTTTTAATGCAAGTGCGCTTGGTGTTCTATCGATAATCTTTGCAAGCTCAATGATTTTTAGATTTCCTTTATGAATTGTTCCGAAAGAAATCTGGCAATATAAATTAAATGCAAGTATCAATTCTTCTTTGGTCCAGTTACCTCTCTCCATGTGGTTTAAAGTAATTTAATTTTCTTAAAAGTCAATTAGTTTTTCAGAAAGTCAAGGGGGAAGTCAATTTGGGAGGGATTTAATAGGAAAGATTGAAAAATTATAAAATAGGGGTTCTGTCCACCCTTTGTTCGAAAAAAATAAGGTGATGTTCCTAATCTTCCTTTCTTAATTAAGTTAGACTATCTAAAATGATATAGGTAAATCGTAAAACTGCCTTTTCATAAATTCAAGAAAGATGTTTTTTATTGACAATATGTGTTTGCCTTTTATAATTTACAAATTATGGGAATAGCTGGACAGGGAAGAAAAAAGCCTCAAATAGATGTGGGTATAGAATATTTACATCCTGACCCAGAGAATCCAAGACTCCCAGAACAGTTCAACAGTAAAAATGAATTAGAAATTCTTCGTGCATTGAAGAAAGATTTCGATATAGAAGAATTAGCGTATTCAATGGCAGAAAATGGATATTTTGACGAAGAGCCTCTTGTTGCAATTCCCATAGACTTACCTTCGAAATTCTCTACAGAAGATATTGACAGTCTCAACAACAATAAAGAGTATATTCAATATATAAAAAGCAACACTACTCACTTCACAGTTGTTGAGGGAAATAGAAGACTAGCAAGTGCCAAAATTTTGCTATCAGACAAAATAAAATCGGATTTAAATATAAAAAGTTGGCCAGAAATTTCGATAGATATAAAAAAAGATTTAGAGGTGCTTCCAGTTATTGTATATCCTCGTAGAGAAGAAGTTCTACCGTATTTGGGGATAAGACATATTACAGGAATAAGGAAATGGGATGCTTTTTCAAAAGCTTTATATATAGCAAAGAAAATAGGAGAAAGAGGAACTGATATACAAAAACAAGTTGCTGATATACAAAAACAAGTTGCTGATAGGTCGGGAAATGTCCGGAAACTATATCTCTGCTACAAACTGATAGGAGAAGTAAGAGACCAATTTGACTTAGATGTTGAAAGGGCAAAAACTCTTTTTTCATATTTAGTCCTTTCAGTAGGCCAAGGGGCGATCAGGGAATTTTTAGGATTGCCAAAAGGCTGGTCAGATATAGATTTTAATCAACCAGTTCCAACAAACAAGATAGACAACCTAAGACTACTTTTTTCTTGGCTATTTGGGGAAGGTCCTGATGGTAAAAAACAAGTAATTGAAGAATCAAGAGATATAACAAATCGACTATCGCCTGTGCTTAGAAATAAAGAAGCAACAGATTATTTAATTGAAACAAGAGACTTAAGCGAAGCGTATGAAAGAAGTGGTGGAGAAAAGCAACTTTTGTTACAAAATATAAGAAAAGCAAATAGAAGTTTAGAAAAATCATTAGGAATTGTTAACAGATATAAGATCGATGAAGTTAAAGAAGAAATTAACAAATGTCAAGATACATTGAGTGCTATTTTAAAGTTGATAAAAGAATAAAGTGTTTAACATACCAACCCCAAATTCAATCAGTTGTGTAGCTGATTGGGTCGAGTTTTTTGTTTCCCTAAAAAAAACAGAATTGTCAAAAAGTGAGTTGGCTTCTTATGTTGAGGAATCTTCTGGTTCAGAGCCAGAAGAGGGGAAAATTGATGATGTATGGGTAGAGCTAGAACGGAGAAAAAATTTATATGGTGACTCTGCACCTTTCAATATAGAGAGTACTACTATAAATAATATTATTAATTGGGAAAACTTTCCAGAATATATGACATGCTTAATTTTTTCTCTACAAGGCAATCCGTATGACCCACTTGATTCAGGCAAGCTATTTGAAAGAATAACAGAAGTAGCAATAAAAAACTTTATTGATGGGGAATCTCTATTAACAGGCTTTCCTTCTGGTGGGATTAGCGTTGAAAATATAGCTAATAAATTGAAAGAGACGCCTATATCAGAATTACCTACTCACGCTAAAGATAAAGGGGTTGACGTTGTTGCGTGGAAACATTTTGGAGATGAAAGGAGTAGCCAGATAATTCTATTAATACAATGTGCAGCAGGAGATAATTGGAAAGAAAAATTAAGAGACATAAGTTTGTATGCTTGGTGTCAGTATATACATTTTGCCTGCTGCCCCATAAAAGGATTTTCAATGCCTCGTGTAGTCTCCAATATTCCTGCTCTATTAAACGAATTTTCTGCAGAGGCTGGTTTAATACTTGACCGCCCCAGAATCTATAGAAATACAGTAAATGCAACTATAGACCCTACTCTCAGAGGAGACTTAAAAATATGGTGCGATACGAGAATAGAAGAGATGATGCAATGAAATTTATTGATTTATTTGCAGGATTGGGGGGGTTTCATGTCGCGTTAAAAACATTGGGGCATGAGTGTGTTTTTGCTTGTGAGGTAAATGAATGCCTTGCCAAATTGTATAAACATAATTTCAATATTGATGTAGAAGGGGATATTAGAAAGATTCGTTTAGAAAAGATCCCCTCCCATGATATCCTCTGTGCAGGGTTCCCTTGCCAACCCTTTTCTAAGGCTGGGAAACAAGAGGGTAGAAGAGATATTCAAAGAGGTACTCTTTTTGATGAAATTGTTCGTATTTTGGAATATCATAAACCCCAGTATTTTATTCTAGAGAATGTTCCCTTTATAAAAAAACACGACAATGAAAACACATGGAACTATATTGTAAACAAACTTAATAATGAATTGAATTATGTAATTGATAGCAAAATATATTCACCACATCAATTTGGCATTCCTCAATTTCGCGAGAGAATTTTTATTATAGGTTCGTTAAATGGATTGGATGGATTCAAATGGCCTGAAGGTAACAAAACCCAAAAATCAGATGCATATTCAATTATCGACAAAGATTGCAATAATGCAAAAAAAATTGGTAAGGAAGAAAAAGAATGTTTGGAAATATGGCAAGAATTTCTTGATTCAATACCTGAGAATGAAAAGATACCTACTCCTCTTTGGAGTATGGAATTTGGAGCTACTTATCCATTAAACAGAGTTCTAAAAAAATTAAATTCAAAAGAATTGGGTAAATATAAGGGAAGTTTTGGAAGACCATTAAAAGGATTACCTAAAGAAGAACAGTTAAAATTATTGCCAAGGTATGCAATTACAGAAAAAGTAATCTTTCCGAGATGGAAAATAAAATATATAGAAGAAAATAGAGAGTTTTATAAAAAGAACAAGGAGAGAATTAAAAAAGTTTTAGTTAAAATCAAAAAACTAAAAATACCAAGTTGGCAAAAATTTGAATGGAATTGCAATAATGGAGAAAGAATAATAAAAAATTATATTATCCAATTTAGAGGTTCTGGCGTAAGAATTAAGAAAACGGACTTTTTCCCTTCTTTGGTTTGTACCAATACCCAAAGACCTATTATAGGATGGGAAGAAAGATATTTGGTAAAAAATGAAGCAGCTAAACTTCAATCAATAACAGGGATAAAACTTCCTGATGATGAAAATGTTTGTTTTAGAGCTTTGGGCAATGCAGTTAATACCAAAATTGTTGGCTTAATAACTAAAAATTTAATTAAAGATGAAAAAACTTTTTGTATACGTTCTTACAATTTAGAATCATTTCCCACTAAAAAGCATGCAAATGCAAGCGTCTAACATCCCAAAATAGTATCATAGTTCTTCGAGGATTTCGTAGAGGGCATTATTGGTTATGAAGCCCATGGAAATAGTCTGCTGTGCGTAATTTTATAATATTTATTGGCTTAAGTCTTTTTCGTAGGAAGCAATTATCAAACTAACTGCTTTGTCTATAGAAGATTCGTCCGTTATTAAAAACATAGTTGGAAATTCTTTTTTACGATTACCAGAAGAGGGCGCTTCCTCCAATAAAGAATCAAAAGACATATCTAATTTCGTGAACAATCTTATTTGGGTTTTTGTAGGATTTAATTGAGCGACGGCTCTGTCTTTCTCACGACTTTTAAGTATAGCCCAGTACTCTACTTCCTCGTATATTAATTTTGGTGGTCTATCGCTAACGATAAACTTAATATTATTTATCCATTCACGCGTTTTTGCGGATGATTGAATTAGTTTACACATTTTATTTCCCCCCTTAATCTCTTTTTCATAATATTAAATGCCTAATATATAAAATTATTTAAATCCAAATCTTGTGTCAAAGTAAGTTTCCCACATAATTCTTATACATAAATATAGGAGGTTTTGGGAAAGTCAAGAGTTTTTGAGGAAGAATAGTAAGGGATGGTAATTAAGAAGAAATTAATTGTAATTGGTAGTAATTTGTAGTAACAAAAAAATAAAACCAATTACTTATAGAAATTAAGGGCGAAGGGTGACTATATTTACTCCCATCCCACATTTTATACTTACTTACTCTATGCTTCTGTTAAATTCGAAAAATTTACTCAAAACCGTCTCTGTTATGGAAAAAACTCCTAAACTTTCCCAAAAATCCCAATGGTATTCTGACTTTAAACTACTTACGAATATTAAAGCTAAAGTAAACCCAAGCCCATCTAATACGGAAGTATTAGAAATTTCTGTCAGCTTGTCTTTATATCCCTTTTCAAACCCAGTCCTGTAAGCGTTGTTTTTATTAAACAGAGCTAAAGTATCTCCTAATGATTTAGGGAAAGAGGCTTTATACATTATGGTAACAGGTATGGCAGGTAAAATCAAAGCGCCAGACCACCAAGAATACCATTCTTTTTTGCCAAATTCATATGCATATCTACGTCCTATTCTTTCTCCGCTCCAGGAGTCTTCCAAATATGCAAAATCTCTTTTTGGAGAATCTAATTTGTTTTCTAAAGTTTGTACTTTTGCTTTTAATATTTCTATGCTATCTTGAATAGTGTCTTGAGCATTAATTTTTGACCCCAGAAACAAGCAAAACAACAACATTATACTTTTTCGCATCTTCTCCCCCTTTTTTATCTCTACTAATCTACACAAATTTATATGTACGACATATTTAATAGGGGAATAGGAAAAGTCAAGTTTTTTGGGAAAAGATTTTACTTATGAAATTTAATGGCAAAGAGGAAAGTTTCTCCTTCCACTATCAATCAGTTGAATATTTAGCAATTTTTTCTTTTATGCCATCCCAATCAGGGACTCCATGATTAAAGAAACTTTTGAAATTATCTTTTAGCCATTCGTAATAATCGTCTTCTGTGTATTTACAAAAAGTCTCAACAAGCGCCTTCTTTGAAATATCTTTCGGTATCTCAATCCCTTCTAATTCTTCTTCTAAAAATTCTTTAACTACTTTTCTGTCAAGCATTGTACTCCTTACTATTAAGAATTCTGAATTGTTTCATTCTTTTTTCCTAAATAATAATAAAATTCCATTATTTTATTATACATTTCTGTCTCAAAGCGTTCTTTCCGCTTCTCTTTTTTTGATTTAGCGCCCAAAATATTACCTAAATGTACCTGTGCAAAAAGTAAGAATTCTCTCCTTTTTACTATTTCAGGTGGATATGGGGCAATCTTCGGTTTGTTAAACCTAAGCTCAGTAGTGATTTTCTTATATTCTTGTTTAATTTGCTTTTTTGTCATTTTAGCATTTTACTTCAAAATGTGAAAATCTACTATGTTTCAATTCTTTTCTTTTTTAATTTGTTCTTCTCTTTCAACAGCCCATTGTTCTACTTTCTGCAATAATACAGGATCTTCAAGATGTCTCCCATCTTTAAAGTGTTCATTAAGTCCATTACTGTAAACAAATGCGAGTTTTTCCCTGTCAAATTTTGGCTTCGCTTCGTGAATTATCCTGTGATGATTCGGACAAACAACTATTAAATTATTACTATGGTCCATTCCTCCCCGGGAAAGCCAGAGTATATGATGAGTTTCGGAATAAGGGATATTATATGTTGGTTTAAAATCATACCCGCAAACCTGGCACTTAAAACTATAAAATTCCTTAAGCAACCAAGGCAATTCTGCATTACGCTTAATTTCCTTGTGCGCAGGAACGGTAGTCCAGTTAATTTGATCTGGATTGCTTTCAACTATTCTATCATTATTTTTAATTGCTGCCAGAAGAGTATATTCTTTATTATCAATAGCAGGGTCATTAAGAACTTTATGTATTTTATATCCAAGATTTTCTTCTGCTGATGGAAAACCTATAAGATAAAACATAACCTTGTTTACATCTTCAGGTTTTATTCGTACAGGATTTGTTTGACCGCTATAGTTATTTGCAAGGTTCAATTTTTCTAAAGAAAATGAAAAAGGAGAAGTTATCCTATTGCAGTGCAGAATCCAATGCCAGGTTTTTCCGGCATTGGGCCAATAATATTTACTAATTGTTCCGTCATAGTCGTCTTCATAATGGTCGAAATAAAGGGCAAATTCTATTCTTGAATCTCTTTTATCAAACTTGTCGGCATCAGAAGCTACCAACTGAAGAAGAAGGATATCACCTTTTTGGATTTCCGGGTTTCGCGGTTTTGAATCAAGAGCGAATTTTTTACTGTGGATACATTCAGTAATTTGACTTGTCCTGACATTTAGACGCCATATATTCATATATCTTTTACTATCTTATTTCTACATTCTAAAAAGTCAATAGATTTTCAGGGGAAAATAGTGGACAGTGGTCGGTGGTCAGTGATCAGAAACAAAAAACAGAAGAGAATAGGACATAGAGGACATATAGGTCAAAAGAAACAGTAGGTAGTAGGCAGTAGGCAGGGGACCAGATAGGCAAAATTAAATATTAAAAATCAAATATCAAATATACAGAAAAAAAAGTAAAGAAAGATTCCTGCCTGCGGTAACCCATTTATGACATAAAAGCTTAAAATGATATACGAATCGTATTGCGATGTAAGAAAACTTGACAAAAGTATAACTTTTTATATAACCAAACTATAAAAAATGATTATTGGAACGGGTATTGATATCGTTGAAATAAAAAGATTCCAGAAACTAAATAACAAAAACGATTTTGTTCGACAGTTCCTTACGGAAAACGAAATTACTACTGTCACCGGAAAATACCTGAAAGATGAGTTTTACGCTATGTTTTTTGCGACGAAAGAAGCGATATTAAAAGCACTCGGATGTGGGCTTGAATACGGGTCATACTGGCATAACATAGAAATAAATAAACAGGGGA
This sequence comes from bacterium, assembly GCA_028688815.1. GTDB lineage: Bacteria > Hydrothermota > UBA3073 > JACQXS01 > JAQTXJ01 > JAQTXJ01. Next base: position 8,496 of record JAQTXJ010000075.1, read on the forward strand.
AAGCTGTGTTGTCGGGATTTGTTAAAAAGTTTGCAAAAGAAAAATCGGCGGCGGATATTCATATTTCTTATGCGTATTCGAATGAATACGCTATGGCGGTGGCGGTGGTGGAAAAACGGAAAATTGTAAGAACTGTAACTGGTAGTAACTTGTAGTAAAAAAAAGAAAAATGGAAAAACGGAAAAGAGAAATGGAATTAGCCACAAAAGCACGAAAATACACAAAACAGAAAAGAATTTTAGCCACGGATAACAGACACGGATTTCCCAGCTGAGCTGGATAAGTTAGACTAAGTCCTTGACAGGACAAAGTCTAACTAAACACGGATTAAGAAAAATTTTAGAGTAACAGATTAACAAAAAACAGAAAATAGAAATGGAACCGCAGATAAACACAGATGAACGCAGATGACCCAGCTGAGCTGGATAAGTTAGACTAAGTCCTTGACAGGACAAAGTCTAACTAACAAAAGGATTAAAAAACAAAGAAGCATAGAGATAAAATAGAAAAAGATATAAAAAGGATAAACAGATTGGGATTTTCGCAGAGAAGAAATCCTTTTTTAATCTTTAAGCGATGCCTTAAATTTTGCTTCGCAAAATTGGATAAGTTAGAGTAATCCCGCTCCGCCTGAGGCGGACGGGAAACTCTAACTAAGGGGGGAAAGATGAGTAATATCGGCTCATATGAGGAAAAATATAAAAGCTTTAATTGGAAAGATTCGGAAAAGGAACTAGAATACGGTAAAGACGGGATGTACAACATCGGGTACTACTGCAGTGACAGGATTTGCGAAAAAGGATTCGCTGACAAAACTGCCCTGATATGGGAAGGATTTACAGGGGAAGTTAAAAAATATACTTATAACGATATAAGAATTTATAGTAACTGCTTTGCTAAGTTTTTACAGGATACCGGATTAAAACCCGGTGACAGAATATGCGTATTTATGGACAAAATTCCTGAACTTTATATTTCTTTCCTGGGAATTCTAAAAATGGGCGGAATCGTCCAGCCACTATTCTCGGCATTTGGAGAAGAAGCACTATTCACAAGATTAGACAATGCCAAAACAAAAGCAATATTCACAACAAGAAAACATCTGGGAAAAGTTCGCAGAATTCGCAAAACGCTTCCTGAAATGACAAAAATTATCGTCGTTGATGCAGGAGAAAAGCCATTAGAAAATGATGAACTTTCTTTTGAGATGGAAAAGATGCCAAAAGTTGATAAATTTGATATCTTTAAAGCCAGCCCGGAAACTCCGTCAGTTTTACATTATACTTCGGGAACTACCGGCACACCCAAAGGAGCACTGCACGTTCATTCTTCGATAATCTCGCAATATATAACCGCAAAATGGGTACTTGATATCAGACCTGACGATATTTACTGGTGCACGGCTGACCCCGGTTGGGTAACCGGAACTTCTTACGGAATAATCGGGGCATGGGCAAACGGCGTCACCCAGACAGTTCTTGATGCCGGATTTAACGTTTCAAACTGGTATGATTTTATCGATAAATATAAAGTTACCGTCTGGTATTCGGCGCCGACTGCAATCCGTATGCTAATGAAAGAAGGCGACGAACCCGTAAAAAGACACGACCTTTCATCTTTGAGACATTTAATAAGCGTAGGCGAGCCGCTTAACGCTGAAGCGGTTGTATGGTCGGAAAAGGTATTCGGAAAGCCATTTCTTGATTCTTACTGGCAGACGGAAACAGGTTCAATAATGATAAGTAATTTCCCGGGTATGAAAGTGAAACCGGGTTCAATGGGGAAAGCAGTACCGGGCATAACGGCGATAGTTGTCGACCCGAAAACTTATGAACCGATAACGAAACCCGGATTAGTAGGGCTCGTTGCCCTTAAACCCGGCTGGCCATCCATGTTCAGGACTTACTGGGAAAATAAAGCAACTTATGACGGCAAGTTTAAGAACGGATGGTACATATGCGGAGACCGTTCAAGCATTGATGCCGAGGGATATTTCTGGTTTGTCGGCAGAGATGACGACGTAATCAATACTGCGGGACACCTTGTGGGGCCGTTTGAAATCGAGTCTGCGCTTCTGGAACACGAAGCGGTTGCAGAATCCGCGGCAGTCGGAAAGCCCGACCCGATAAATATGGAAGTAGTAAAAGCTTTCATAGCGTTAAAACCGGGATTCGAGAAAAGCAGCGATTTAGAGATGAGCATAATGAACTTTATACGTAAAAAATTATCTCCGTTAGCGATGCCACAGGAAATTGAGTTCGTTGCTTCGCTTCCGAAAACAAGAAGCGGCAAAATTATGAGAAGATTGTTAAGGGCGCAGGAATGGGGCGAAGAAATAGGAGATATTTCGACGTTAGAAAATGATTGAAAGAGAAATCAGCACACAGATTTACACGGATTAGAAGGATAAACACAGATTTATATTATATAAGTATCGAAGAAAGGAATGCACGAATTGAATTCGTGCCTACAGGAAATAAAAAGGAAAAGGTAGTATAATCGTAAAAACGATTGAAAACAAGCCCAGCAGAGCTGGATAAGTTGGGGTAATCGCTTCCGCCTGAGGCGGATCGCGAACTCCAACTAAGGGGGAAAAATGGCAGACGATATGAAAAAACTAATCACAGATTATGTAAAGAGAGAATATCTCGACGAAGATTCAGACCAGGAAATAGATGAGAATACGCCTTTAATATCAAGCGGAATTGTGGATTCTTTTTCTATGGTATCACTTAAAACTTTTCTCGAGAAAAAATTCGAGATTAAAATCCCGGACGATAAAGCAACTCCCCAGGCGTTTGACACCGTCAACAATATTATAAAATTAGTCGGGGAATTTAAGAAGGGGGTCTAATGGCTTACAGTAA
>JAQTXJ010000076.1 GCA_028688815.1 bacterium
CCATATACTCGAAAACACTGAAATATCATAATTTTTATACGTATCTAAAACTTTATTATGCGAATACGGTCCCGCAAAACTTACACTTAATTTTTCTCGCTCTATAATTAATTTTAACCCCTTGAGATATTCTTTGTCAAAAGTCCCGCCAATTATAGCAAGATTACAATCGCATCCCTTTTGTTTAAGGACGGAAAGTGCATTAATAATAGTATGAACTCCTTTGTTTTTTATTACAGCTCCTACATATAATAATTTAACGGGAGGCGACAATGGAACAAACTCAGTTCTAGTATTTAAGTTTATTTTTAATCCATGATGATAAAACACCTGGGCATCTTTCACTCCAAAACCATTTTTTAAATAAATATTTTTAATAAAATTGCTAATAAAATACATATACTTAAAATCGAAACAACTCGTATTTGTCGGCAATATGGATTTTATATTCAATTTTGTAACTACCCCGGACAATTTCAATTTAATACGCCTTGTAATAAAAAACAGGGGAGAATATTGCCAGTAGCTCAGCCATCTGTCATATAATCCATTATCTATAAACCAGTAGTCTGCAATATCATACACTATTGGAATTTTCAGCAAATTAGCCCTTTTGAGTAAGGGTTTACTCAAAAAACGCATATTAAATATATAAATAACGTCGGGTTGTAATTTTCTAATTACTTTTTTTAACTCTATACTCTCTTTTATATCCTTAAGAACCGTTTCCATAAATGAAATCGGGAACTTGTGTTTATAGTTAAAAACTCTATACACACCGTTTTTTATTGAAATCTTATTTATCCCATATGTGCTTGTTAATACAAAAACCTTATGTCCCCGTCTTTTCAACCCGTTAAGAATATTTTGAGCCCGCAACTCATATCCACCCATATAGTATGGTGGATAAAAATTAGAAATCGCAAGTATTTTCATTTTGTTAATCTATAGTAATTATAGCAATAACTATAATTATTATCTGTTTCTACTTTTTACAGCTCTTACAATCATTTCTCCCTATATTCATCCAAACACTTCAACACCACTTTATCCATCGTAAAATTCTCCGTTACAAACTTTCTTCCCTCTATACCCATTTGTTTTGCTGTTTCTTTATGCTTTACCAGGTAATCTATTTTTTCGGCAAGCGCCTTATTGTCACAACCGGGGACAACAAACCCAGTTTTCCCTTCTTTCACGACTTCGGGCATTGCCCCAACTTTTGTGCATATAACTGGAGTCTCGCAGAACATTGATTCCAGTAAAACAAGTCCCAGTAGTTCCGGACCTTTATGTTCATTCCCGTAAATATCTTTATATACGGAAGGTAAAATAGTAACAAGGGCGTTATTATACTCTTTCAATAAAATCTCATCGGGCACATCCGTTATGAACTTAACTTTTTCTTTACCTGCAATGCTTTTAAGATAATCCAGATATCCTTTATGCAATGCGCTGCCAACGATATGAAGTTCTACATTAAGAGAATTAATTGCTTCCACAAGGTAACTTATCCCTTTATGTGGCAAAATACGCCCCACATAAAGAACATAATCCTGTTTTTTATTTGGCAGAGGGTAAAACTTTTTTTCATCTATACCAAGATATATTACTTCTTTTTTTGTTTTAAACTCATCAAAAAATTGTTTTCCGAATTCCGAAATCACAAGGAATTTATCAACCAGCCTGTCTAATTTTAATTCTTTATTATAATTTACAACCCACCCACCATAATCCGTTACAAATACTTTCTTCCCTAATAATCTGGCAACAAGTATAGAAAAAGCCGTTGTTATGCTATAATATGGATGACAGTGCACGACATCTGCCCATCTTATCTCTGATAAGAACTTAAAATTAATCGGATTATTCCTCTCGTGATTAAACAATCCTATATATGGATAGATTTTTATAGGTAATTTGTCATAATTTAAACTCTTAAATTCATTTCCAAAACTTATATATCTTGTTTCGCAATACTTCGCCATTGTTTTTGCTAATTCAAGAGGCGCCCTCTCCCCTCCTCCCTGCAAAGATTTTTCTACATCAAAAAATATAGGAGATATATGAAGGACTTTTAATTGTTTGAGAGTTTGAACGTTTGGATGTTTGTTGTCACAAAGCTTTATTTTTGAATGGGAATGAAAAAGATTAACGATTTCAGATAGGATTATAAGTATTATCTTTATTGTTTTTTTACGACATATTATCTCATTTATCCTATTCTTCATATTCTCGCCGTACCCTCGTTTTCTGTTATCTATTATCTGTTATTTGTTACCCTACACTATACTTCATACTTCTTTTCTCTGTGGTATCTCTGGTCTTAATCTTTTTAATCTGTTCATCCAATATTTTTAATTCCAAAATATGCGCTCTAAAATCTTTATCTTTTTCCACAAACTATCCCAAGAAAATCTCCGTTTCTTACCGTAATGGGGAAAAACTTTGAGCCAAGAGAAAGCAAAAAATTCCAAATATGTAAATTTTGTGAAACAAAATTTGGGAATTCTATATGATGCTTTTTATTGGGATTAAACAAACCCATCTGCGTGCTATCTTTTAACTTAATTATTTTTCCAAAATTACTAAAGATTTCTGCAAAGCTTGTTTTATCAAAAGAATTAATATGTCCATCCAGATAAAAAGTACGCAAACAATGCGGACATAAAATCGTTGTTTTAGGCTGGTTATTTGGAACCGTAGCAACTACATATTTCTTGGATACACGAATTAATTCTTTAACCGCAGATGAAAAATCTTCTATATGTTCTAAAGTTTCACCACATATAACAGCATCATAGGAATTGTCAGCAAAAGGCAAGTCATAAATATTACTCACTAAAAATGCTTCACTTTTAAAATGAGATTTAGCATAAGACACACGCGGCAAAGCTATATCTACGCCTGCAATTTTATATTTATTACTTAATTTACCGCATAACCAACCATCGCCACACCCGACATCAAGGGCAGTAATAACATCTTTGGGAATCAACTCTCTTATGAAATCGCCTCTTATGTTTACGGGTTGTTCTTCCGGTATAAACCTCTTAAAAGAAGCTTCTTTTTCATAAAACGCCTTCCAATTTATATCCATTTCTTTCTTTATTTCTGCTTAATTATCATTATTTACTATTTATTACTATTTATTACTGTTGTTACTATTTATCATAATTAACTCTATACACTATATCATCACCAAAATCTTTTACAAGGAATATTTTATCTTTATATAATTGCAATTCTTTGTCTATTTCATCCCACTTTATTTGTTCTTTCCGGTAAGTTTTAAGAAATTCTTCTTTATGAATAAGAACATATGTTATTTGCAATTTTTTCAAAAACTCCACTGTCCGCAAAGAAGGGAACTGGCGCATTTTCAGTCTTGTTATTGTATATCCTCTCGGAAAAATTCCATAGCCATTAACAAGTTTTTTCCAGTGATAAGTTGAGTAATAAAGATATGTTATATCGTAAAGCCTGGGCCATTCAGACATAGGAAGTTCCATTACTGGGGAATCTCCCTTTTCTTTCGCAAGCCAATTATATACCTGAGGAATTTCCTTGCCAACAGGAATCTTACAAAATTCAAGCGGGGCACAAAAACATTCAACTAAAACAAAAGAACATAATGCCAAATAAAAGTATTTCATCCCTTTTTGTGATTTAATCTTCAAAGTTTGAATCCTATTTGCCCCATATCCTGCAAGCACTGATATAGACAGCATTGTCATTATTCCAATTCTCGCTGATGCCCTAAGTCCTTTAAATCCGGGACAAAAATCATATAAAAATGAATAAGGAGTCCACCAGTACCATATTTTTTTACCTGCAAAGAAAATAGAAGGTCCAAGTGAAAGCAAAAAACCTAATATTCCAATAAAAAGATACAATCTCTGATTTTCCGGCATTGAAGAAAAAAAATTAGCCCATTTTAATCGCCATTGTTTATCTATTATCAAGCGTATTATTATCAATAACACAATAAAAATAATCGGTTTTCTTAAAGAATATGAAAACATTCCATATCCCCCTATTAATATATAAAGAGAATATCCTATTACTACAAACAAAGCAAGATTAAATCCCAACACAGCCCATTTTCCTAGTCTGCTTATTTTTAAATTATAATCAGTTTTATTCAGAACTCCTCGTATTCTGAAAGACAATATTGCTAAAAAGATTGCTATTAATCCCGGAAATAATACTTTTTCCCCGGTTGCTCCCCCTAATATATCTTTCATTGTCGTAAAAATATTGCCGTATACTACACTATTCCAATGAGGAAATATGTAACTCAATACATCTGCAGAATTAAATTCGGCCTCATATATACTACGAGAATACCCTAATTCATTAGCTGCTTTTAAATAAGGGTAGAAAAATGGTAAAATGGAAATCATAATTACAATAAACGCTAATATTAATTTTTTCCATAGTAATTCGTTCTTATAACGCTTTTTAGAAAACAAGAATATGCCGGTGGCAAAAACAGTTACTATAAAAAGGAATAAAGCATAATATACACAGGACAGACTTTGTATTATGAAAAATAACACGCAAAGAAATAAATTTTTATAACTATAATCTTCAAAAAATTTATGAAGATAAAGGAAAACTAACGGTATCCAATACCCGCTTAATAAATTAAGATGGTTTATATGAGCAAATCGGAAATGGGAAAACATAAATATAATAGCAGACAAATAACCTGCATATTTATTCTTGGTTAAGTATAAAACCAATAAATATACCCCAAATCCCGATAACACAAACGATAAAAACACGGCAAAATTATAGATAAAAATAGGGTTATTAGAAAATAATCTTGCAGGTAAAGCAATTAATCCAATCCCTAATAATCGTTCCGAATAAGTCAAAGTATGATTTTCAGGGTAAAACATATTTGCATTCCAAAAACCATGAAACCCTGTCATAATCTTATGTTGACACCATGCCAGATCCCATGCCTGGAATAATGGCTCTCTAACACTAACCGTAACAGAATTACCCATTTTTAGAATCAATGGATATGTCATTACTCCCGTAAGCACACAAAAAATAAAAAACGGTATTAGATATTTTTTAATCCACATTTTGTATTTCTCCATTCCCTGTTTTGTCATTCTTCTCGGCCTGAGGCGGAGAAGAATGACAACTCTTCACTTTTTACTGTTCACAACTTCATAAACTATATCATCACCAAAATCTTTGATAAGAAATATTTTATTTTTATACAACTGTAGATTCTCATCTATTGTATTCCATGATGTTTGCCCATTATAATAAGAATCAAGAAATTCTTTTTTATGAAGAATAACATATTTTACTTCTAAATGTCTTAATTTATTTATTGTTCTATCCGATGGGAACTCAGTCATCCGGGATCTTAGAAACTTGTATTCAAAAGGAAAATATCCACTATATCCATTTACAAGTTTTTTCCAATGGTATATTGAATAATACTCATATCGTGTATCATATAGTATTAAGGAATCTGACATCGGCAACTCTATTATCGGGAAATCTCCTTTTTCTTTTGCAAGCCAATTATATACTTGAGGGATTTCTTTTCTAACAGGTATTCTATAAAGCTTAATCGGGCCACAAAAGTTTTCGACTAAAACCATAAAACACACCATTAAATAAAAACAATTTACGGAACGGCATGATTTAAGTTTTAAGTTTTGAATTTTAGTTGCTCCATAACCTGCAAACACGGATATTGCAAATAACACAAACAATCCAAATCTACCTGACATCCTGACACCGTTATACCCCGGGAAATACTCATAAAGGAACGCATAAGGTGTCCACCATGACCATATTTTTCTACCTGCAAGAAAAATAGAAGGACCAAGTGAAAGCAGAAATCCTAAAACTCCCAAAAAGAAATACACTTTTTGAGCTTCTGACATTGAAGTAAAAAAACATTTCCATTTCGCAAACCACTGTTTATCTATTATTAGCCTTATTATTATGAGAAATAAAATAAAAACAATTGGTTTTCTTAAAGAATATCCCCCGATATAAGCATCTAACAATGAAACCTTCTTCCAGATAATAATATAAATACTTATAACCAGTAAAAAAAATATAAGGGAATTGAATAAGAGTGGGATCCATTTCTTATAAGAATCTTTAACTTGTTGATATTTATTCTTTTTTATAAATGCTCCTATTACCAATAAAATGGCAATTATCCCTGGGAATAACGTAATTTCTGCAGATTTACCTCTATTTTCTAATAATTTTTGTATACAGAACAAACTTTTGCCATAAACCAAACTATGCCGATACGTTCTCATATAAGACAATACGTCAGCAGAAAATATTTCGGCGGTAGGAATATCTACAAATGCACCGGTTGTATGTTGAAGCAATATATAAGGATACGCAAACGGAATAATAAAAAGCGCAATTATCCCAACGGACAAAAAAAGTTTTAGCCATATTTTATAACTTTCTCTCTGTGAAATCAAATAAAAACAGCAGAAAAAAGCCACAAAAATGGGAAGGAACAAGGAATAATAGCAACTACTCCAGCTTTGCAATATAAAAAAGAATACAAAAAGAAATAAATTTTTCCACTTATGTGTATCGAAAAACTTATGTAAATACAAAAAGATAAAAGGCATCCATTCCATAGTTAATATTTGAAGATGAGCTATTTGGGCGAACCTGAAATGGGAAAATGCAAATATAATTCCTGACAGGATGCCTGCATATCTATTCTTTGTCAGATATAGAACTAAAAGATACATTCCAAACCCTGAAAGTACAAATGACAACAAGAAAGCAAAATTATGTGTAAGAATCGGGTTTTTAAAAATCAATGCTACAGGGAATGACAATAGCGCTACTCCTATCATATGGTCAGAATATGCTAATGTATTGCTATAGGGGTGAAATATATTAGCATCCCAGAAATTATGCAATCCTGTAATAATTTTATGTTGAACCCATTCTACAGTCCATGTAGTAAATAATTGGTCCCCGCCCCACCACAACAAAGAATTCCCCATTTTTAGAATCAATGGATATGTCATCACTGCAGCAAGCACACAAAAAATGAGAAAAGGTATTAGGTATTTTTTAATCCACATTTTTCACCCTCTTACTTCCGCACTCCAAAATCCCTGACGGCAGGCAAGCAAATTCTAAAATATAGACTCTTTACTTTCTCACAACCTCATACACTATATCCGGACCAAAATCTTTTACGAACTGTAATTTTTCATTACAGGACTGTATTTCTTTATCTATTAGCCCCCAGCTCATTATTTTTTTGCCACGATAGGCATCAACAAACTCTGTTTTGTGAATAATAATATATTTTATTTTCCTCTGTCTTAATACTTTTATTAAATTATCTAAAGGGAATTTATTCATTCTAGCTCTTAACCCTGCATATTGGAATGGAAAATATCCACTATATCCATTGGCAAGTTTTTTCCAATGGTAAGTTGAGTAGTACATATATTCCGTATCGTATAATTGCGATCCTATAGACATTGGCAATTCTACTATTGGGAAATCTCCCTTTTGTTCTCCAAGCCATTTATATACTTCAGGAATTTCCCTGCCAACAGGAATCCTGTGAAGCGTAAATGGAACACATAAGCTTTCAAGCAAGACTCCAAAACATATTACGTAATAAACATATTTTATTTTTGTATAAGGGAAAAACTTTAATTTTTGCAGTTTATCGGCTCCATAGCCTGCAAGTACAGATAAAGCCAACAGGGTAAATATTCCAAATCTTGCAGGGGCTCTAATCCCCTGAAATCCCGGGAAGAATTTATATAAAAATGCATAAGGTGTCCACCAGTACCATATTTTTTTACCTGCAAGAATAATATAAGGGCCCAGAGAAAGCGCAAATCCTAGAATTGCAAACAAAAAATATAATCTCTGGTTTACTGGCATTTCCAAAAAGAAACTTTTCCAGTTCAACCACCAGGGTTTATCTATTATTAACCGTACTATTATAAGCAATACAATAAAAATAATTGGTTTTCTCAAAGAATAATTTTGAGGGGGAATTCCTAAGATTGGCATTCCTTTTCCTGTTAGAATATAGATTGCCAAACCAATAAAAAAAAGAATTAAAAAATTAAACACAAAGGATACCCATCCTGTTTTCTTTTCCAGAATATTAGATTTTTTTGCAATGATAAGACGCGTCCCCGCCTTTTGTAGTGACAATATTATCAGTAAGGTAGCTGTAATCCCAAGAAAAAATGTAGATTCCGAATATATACGAAAAGTTTTTATAAGTTCTCTGGAAAAACTGCCATACAACAAATTATTAGAATACGACACAAAAATACCAAGTATGTCTGTGTGTCCCGTTTCATATATACTACGATAAAACCCGGTCTCTTTCTGAAATTTCAGATACGGATAAATAAATGGGGCTAAAAAAATAAAAATAATAATTCCCGCCAATCCTAACTTTAATAGTATCCCGATTTGATATTTCCTTTTAAAATTTGCATCTTGCCTTTCTGGAAAACAAACAGGTTTATTAACAAATAAATAAAAAATTATAAAAACGAGAGTAAAAACGGATAAAAACAAAGCATAGTATAAACAAGACCAGCTTTGTATAATGTAAAACAATGAAAAAAGGAACAAATATTTATATTTTTGAGTATCAAAAAACTTGTGAAGAAACAAAAAGATATAAGGGAACCAGCAATCGTTTACTAATTGAATCTGACAACCGTGAGCAAATATAAAAGGCAAAAATGCGAATAAAATACCGGAAAAAAATCCGGCATACTTATTATTAGCAAGATATCCTACCAAAAGGTACATGCCAAATCCTGAGAGTATAAACGACAACAAAAAATTAAAATTATAGGTAAGAACCGGGTTCTTAAAAATTAATGCTATCGGTAACGAAACAATAGCTTCTCCAAACAGGTGTTCGGAATATGCCAGAGTATTTGTGCAAGGATAAAATATATTAGCATTCCACAAATTATGTAATCCCGCAATAATGTTATGTTGAACCCAGGATATCGTCCATATGCCCAAAAAAGGGTCTCCTATCCATCCGAACATATAGTTAGACATCTTAAAAGCTAAGGGGTATGTTACTATTATCGTAAGCACACAAAAAATAAAAAGGGGAAGCAAATACGTCTTAACCCAACTTTTATATTTCATCTCTGTTTTTCCCCGTTAACTGATTGTAATTTATAGTAATGACTGTAACTTATTGTTACTATAATTACTACCTGTTACAGTTATTTTCAGTTATTACTATCAATTATACGAAGCTCTTGGACGAAGTCCTTAGAGATTCGTATCCAGCTCCGCTGGACTACTTAATTACCATCCGTTACCACTTTCTTCAAGTATTTCTCTATTTTATTCCCCATTATCTCAACATCAAAATGTTCTTTTACAAATTTAGCACCATTTTTACTAAACTTTTCTACTACATCAGGATTTTTAATAAGCAACTCTATTTTCTCTACCAAGTCTTCAGGATTATCCGGCTTAAACAAAAGACAATTTTCACCGTCTTTTAAAACTTCTTTGCTCCCGCCTGTTCCTGTGGCAACAACCAATAACCCGCTTGCCATTGCTTCAAGCACAGTTCTGGGGAATACTTCGTCACAAATAGAAGGAAAAATTAAAGTATCGTGTTGAAAGTAAACATCTTGTATGCTTTTATAATCTACTTGCCCTAAAAATTTAACAGGCAAGTTTTGTTCACTTACAACTTTGTGAAGTTCTTCCGCATATTCCTTATCTATTATAGGTCCTGCTATGGACAAACTTACATTATATTTCATTTGAATTAATTTTGCAACTGCATAAACTGCCGTATGAACTCCTTTATAAGAAGCTATTCTGCCAACATATAATAATTTCATTGAGCTGCTCCGGGACATTTCCCTTTCTCGTATAAAGCGTTTTGTCTCTATGCCATCATAAATTACAGGAAACTTATTATAAAAAGCATTATATTGGGAATGTTGTTCCCTGACAAATGCGCTGACAAAATATGCATATTTTATATTCACATCCTCATTATTTACAGACATAATTCTTTTTCCATATTCTTTAATTGGTTCCTTATTAAGCAATCCCAGTATTTTCTGTTTTATAAATATAAGTATTTTGTTTTCAGGGTTATTGTATTTCCAGTAAGCTAACCAGTTATCAATTATCCAGTTAAATATAAGCCATCCACCGGAAAAATGGTACACAACGGGGATATCAAGTTCTCCCATAGTTAACAATAAGGATTTACTCAATCCTGCCATATCAAACACATACAATAAATCCGGATTAAAATCGGAAATTATTCTTTTAAGGTAAAGGGTATCGCCGATATCTCTCTTTATAGTTTCTTTTAAGGATACAGGACTTTCAGGAGCCTTAAATCTATATGAAAGCACGCGATGAATATTATCTTCTGAACAATCCTTTTTTATTCCATAATTACCCTGCGAAGCTGGATAACTTGGAGTCCCGCTAGCGGGATAGGAATCTCTAATCTGTCCGCCTGAGGCGGAGCGGAAAGAGCTTTCTATAATGTTCCTGACGGAACAAACTCCAAAGTAACTAGTTAAAATCTGTATTTCATATCCTCTGAATTTCAGGTTATTTACTATATCCCGGCATAATGTCTCATACCCGCCAAAAGAATACGGCGGGTAAAAGTTAGATATAACAAGTATCTTCATTTTCTTATTATTTGTTTTCACTCCCAATCTGTAATTTTTTAATCTGCTAACCTGATATTCTGCCTACTGATCCTCTGATATACTATCTGTTACTATTGTTCGCCACCCAATTCAAATACTCTTCAATCTCCCCCATCATCTTGTCAAACCCAAAACTTCCCCTCACACATTCTGCACCGTTCTTCCCTAACTTTTCTATCAACTTGGGATTATTAATGAGTAATTCTATTTTTCCTGCTAAATCTTCAGCGTCATCCGGCTTAAAAACGAGAGAGTTTTCTTTGTCATTTAATATTTCTGCGCTTCCTCCCGTAGGCGTTGAAACGACGGCAAGTCCGCAACTCATCGCTTCCATAATTGTAAGGGAAAACGGCTCATCTTTGATTGTAGTAAAAAGCAAAACTTTATGGTTTTCATAAACTTTCGGCATTTCTTCACAGGGAACAAGCCCTAAAAACTTAACGGGAAGTTTCTGTTGTTCGACGGTTTTATATAGCGAATCAACATACTCCTTATCCCTTACTCCCCCTGCAATTGATAATGTGACTTCATATCCTTTTTCCGTCAGGATATTAA
>JAQTXJ010000154.1 GCA_028688815.1 bacterium
CGTGGATAAACTTTTTTGTTCTCTTTCTTCTGTGTATTTCTTTTTTTATCCGTGTTAATCCATTTTTATCTGTGCAAATCTGTGTGCAAATTTCTCTTCTGTTGGCTGTTTTCTCCTCTGCGTTCTCTGCGTCGGAGTTTATCCCGCCTTGGCGGAACGGTGAATATTTCTTTTCTTTGCTTTTGGATGCTGCATAAAAAGATTGACAAAAATACCTTTTCAGAATATTTACTACAAACATACTTGTTGATAAAATAGGAGGAAATAAATGGATAAAAAATCTGACCGCTTGTTTATTTCAGGAATCATTATTTTCCTGGTTTCACTTATCGCGATAAACATAACCACATGGTTTCCGGTACGAATCATATTCGCAATAGGCTGTTTCGTTGGAGCAATAATTGTTATATTTCTCGGAAAAGGTCCTAACCATCCGGCTCTTTGGGCAAGAGCAGTTTGGTGGATTGCGTTGCCGGCATTTACGATTCCCGTTACAAACATTTTCGTATGTCTTTTTATTGACCATCATCATACTTTTCCAAAACATCTTGGTTATTTCGCAGGGGTAAAAAACAATTTCTCCACTTTTGGATGGGTCCTGCTCTCTTTTATCGGATCCGAAATATCCACCAAACTCAACAAAAAAAAGAAATGAAACTTAAAATCCTGTCCGCCTCAGGCGGATTAATCCTGTCGACAATATTATTCTGTCAAACCCCTGTTTTCTCGCAGGAAAATCCGTTTTATCTTAAAGATTATCAATCTATTTTCTCTCCCGGGATTAGGCTAGAAAAACTTGGCACCGAAACACAACCTCCATTCAACTCCTCTAAAGTTCTCATTGAAATCGCATACGGAACGCTTGCCGGAGGACTCTGCGGACTCCTTGGAATAATTGCAGCGGATGCCGTAACTCCGGATAAGCCCGATGATATACAACACAGCGACGCTTCAGGAGAGTTGATGACAATAGTAGTAGGTTTTATAGTCGGATACCCGATTGGCAGCGCAATCGGAGTTTATTGGGCTGGAAGCAGTGGAGACGAAACGGGTTCTTTTATTGCTACTATGGCAGGCAGTATTCTAGGTACTTTACTATTTGTACTTCCGGCACCGATTGGGGCTACGCTTGCGTTTAATGCAACACGTAGATATAAAAATCCGGGAGGAAGTTCCTTGATAAATATGGAAGACGGCAAAATAAATCTTGCTTTGCCTGAAATTTATTTGAAAAAAGATTTTACCGACAACGCCCGTTCAGTCCGCAGTATAAGTCTTGCAACAATCGGGTTTTAAATATACTAAAACCCAAAATCCCGCTTTCCGTTCTCTGTTTTCCGTTCTAATTCGTGCGTATTCGCGTCCATTCGTGGAAAATTATCTCTTCTCTTTTTTTCGTGCCCTTCTATATTTCGTACTGGAGTTTACCCCGCAATGGGCGGGGTGGCTATCTGTTTTCTTTTCCGTTCTTTGTTTTTCTATCCTGTTAATCCTGTCTAATTTTTTTATCTGTTTTTTCGTGCTTTTTTCTCCTTTTCGCACTGGAGTTTACCCCGCTTAGGCGGGGCGGATAACTCTTTTATCTTTTTGTTATCTGCGCTAATCTACGTCCCAATCTAGTTTTTTTTTCGTGTTTTCTTTGTTTTTTCATGTTTTCGTGATTCTCTGTTTTCCGTTCTCTTTTAACCCTAACTCTTTCTGTTAGTTGGACTTTGTCCCGTCAGGAACTTAGTCCAACTTATCCAGCTAAGCTGGGTTATTCGTGTATATTCGCGTCCATTCGTGTCCATTCGCGGATAAACTTTTTTGTTCTCTTTCTTCTGTGTATTTCTTTTTTTATCCGTGTTAATCCATTTTTATCTGTGCAAATCTGTGTGCAAATTTCTCTTCTGTTGTTTGTTTTCTTTTCTGTGTTCGGAGTTTACCCCGCTTAGGCGGGGCGGATAACTCTTTTATCTTTTTGTTATCTGCGCTAATCTGCGTCCCAATCTAGTTTATTTTTCGTGTTTTCTTTGTTTTTTCATGTTTTCGTGATTCTCTGTTTTCCGTTCTCTGTTTTCCCTGTTCCGCGTTTATTTGCGTTTATCTGCGGTTACAACTTTCCGTTCTCCCCTTTTTCCTTGACAAAAATCCTTTCCCCCTTCATATATACTCATAATTAGGCAAATCAAATAACGTCAATAATAAACAGGAGGCAAAATGCAATCTTTGAAAAAACTTGACCTGAAAGGCAAACGCGTCCTTACGAGAGTGGACTTTAACGTCCCTCTGGACGGAACTAAAGTCGCGGACGATTCCCGCATAAAAGCTGTTATGCCCACGATGAACTACATCACCGGACACAACGGAAAACTTGTTCTTATGTCTCACCTCGGCCGCCCAAAAGGCAAAGTCGTCGAGTCTATGTCACTTAAACCCGTTGCAGAATATTTATCAGAAATGATTGGCAAAAAAGTAAAATTCATCCCGTCCTGCATTTCAGAGGACGCCGAAAAAGCCACTAAAGAAATGAAAGACGGAGACATTATTCTCCTCGAAAATACACGTTTCTATCCCGAGGAAGAAAAAAACGATATGGAATTCGCAAAAAAACTCGCGAAACTCGGCGATATTTACGTTGATGATGCCTTCGGTTCCGCTCACCGGGCACACGCTTCCGTCGAAGCCATTACTCATCTCTTCGACGTTAAAGTTCCGGGTTTCCTTATGGAAAACGAAGTGAACTACCTCAGCAAATTAATCGAAAACCCCGAGAAACCTTTTGTTGCAATTCTCGGCGGA
>JAQTXJ010000077.1 GCA_028688815.1 bacterium
TTGCTTCTCCCGCCAGCACGAAATCCGTTTTTGCCGACACGGATGAACTTACCCTGCCGCCTTCCTTTTCTATGATTTCCGTGACTTCATCCCTCGTAAACCCCGCCAGCGCCCCGGTTAATACAAAAGTCTTGCCTTCAAATTTATTCCCCTGTGAAACTTCTTTGTCACGCGCAAGCTTTACGCCTGCTTTGCGAAGGGATTCTATCATTGTACAATGTTCTTCAGACTTAAAGAAATCGATTATTGCTTTCGCGACTATCTCCCCTATTTCCCTGATTTTGGTTAGTTCTTCGAGCGTGGCAGATTTCAATTCGTCTATACCGATAAAACTTTTTGCCAGGAGTTTTGCCGTATGCACGCCGATATGTCTTATACCGAGCGCAAAAATCAGGTGTTCAAGTTCTATGTTTTTGGATTTTTCTATTTCAGCAAGCAGGTTATCCACGGATTTTTCGCCCATACGGTCGAGTTCTATGAGTTCTGCGCGCCTGTCTTTTAATTTGTAAATATCAACGGCAGTTTTAATGAACCCCGCATCCATAAGTCTGGAAACGACTTTCTCGCCAAGGTCTTCTATGTTCATTGCATTTTTGGAAACGAAATATTCTATTCTTCGCTGGGTCTGCGCGGGACACTGCAAGTTCTCGCATCTCCACGCGACTTCGTTTTCGTATTTGACGAGTTTTTCTTTGCAAACGGGACAATTGTCCGGCATTTTGAATATCTTTTCTTTGCCTGTTCTGTTTTCGGTCACGGGCTTTACGACTTCGGGAATTACTTCGCCGCCCTTTTTTATGAAAACGGTATCCCCTATTCTTATGTCTTTTCTGGAAATCTCATCCGCATTGTGAAGGGTAGCTCTTGCAATCGTAGAGCCTGCAAGGAGAATCGGCTTTAACTTCGCGACGGGAGTAATGATGCCCGTCCTGCCGACCTGCAAAAGTATATCTTCGAGAATTGTCGTGACTTCGGTTGCGGGGAATTTGTAAGCGATTGCCCATTTCGGGTTTTTTCCGGTTGCGCCGAGTTTCTCTTGCATATCAAAACTATTTACTTTTATGACCATACCGTCTACTTCGTAGGGCAAGTCTTTTCGGCGGTCTTCCCAGGAGTTACAGAAATCTATTACTTCTTCAATGGTTTTGCATACTTTTGTTTCGGGATTAATTTTGAAACCGAGTTTTTCGAGTGTTTTTAGTGCTTCGTAGTGAGTATTTTTGATAGGATAGGGCGACGTATGGATAAAAATATCCAGTCCTCTTTTTGAAGTTATTTCGGGATTAAGGTTTTTTAGACTGCCTGCGGCCGCGTTACGCGGGTTTGCGAAAAGCGGTTCGCCTGCTTTTTCCCGTTCGACGTTGCATTGGGCGAAACTTTTTTTTGGGAGAAAGACTTCTCCCCGCGCTTCAATGTTCAGGAGGGACTCGTCGTTTGTTTTTTGTAAAACGAGTGGAACGGATTTTATCGTGCGCACGTTATGGGTTATATCGTCACCCGTGGTTCCGTTGCCTCTTGTCGAGCCCCGGAAAAGTTTGCCGTTACAGTAAATTAAAGCAACTGCCGTTCCGTCGATTTTTAATTCCACGACGTATTCGGGAGAGTCTTCTGTTTCTTTTTTTACGCGTTTATCGAATTCATAAATTTCTTCGTTTGAGTAAGTATTTTCGAGACTGAGCATAGGGACGGAATGCGCGACTTCGCGGAATCCACCGGTGAGTTCGTTACCGACTCTTTGAGTGGGAGAATCAGGAGTTATCAATTCGGGGTGCTGGGCTTCGAGAGATTTCAATTCATCGAATAGTTGATCATATTCGTAATCAGAAATGACGGGGTTGTTCAGGACGTAGTATTTATAGCTGTGAGAATTTATTTTTTCTCTTAACTGTTCCGCCTTATTCTTAACATCCATTGCAACAGGAATATATTCTTATCCGCTTAAAGCAGTATTCTATAGATTCCTTTTTTATTTTATAATAATTAATTTGGCAGTTTTATCGTATTTTCCTGTAGACAGTTTTACGAAATAGACGCCTGTTTTTAAACCTGTAATTTCTTTTTTATATTGTCCCGGGGCTTGAGTTTCGTTTATAAGTGTTTTTATTTCCCGCCCGGATACATCAAATAGTTTCAACGAGACTTTGCTTTTTGCGAACAACTGGTAAGATACGAGTGTTGACTTGATAAACGGATTAGGGTAAGCATTCAGGTTAATGGACACGGGCGACACGGAGGAATTGATTTCCGCGACACCTTCGGTTGAAACGGTCAGGATCACGGGTTCTTTGTATATGCTTTCGTCGGGGTCGTTGGAGGATATGCGTAAAGTATCTTTGTATACGCCTACTGCGAGTCCGGTAGGCTGGATTATTATTGAAACAGATGCCGATTCGCCCGGGGCAAGGGACACAGTTTTGGGGGAAACATCAAGTATCCAGGATGCGGCATAAGTAATGTCGCTTACTTCAAGGTCTTCAGGTTTTCCGCCTCTATTGCATATCCATATAGTTCCGTCTTTGCAGGGAGTAGTTTTGTATCCGAAATGATATAGAGACGGGTCGCCGTATAGGTTAATAGTCAGCAAATTAATCCATGGATATCTTGACAATCCCAACGCGGCATAACTTACTTTTGCAATAGCAAGAGCAGCACCTGCTTTACATTTGGAAACACTTGTATCGGAAAGCAATTTCTTAAAAAAGTAATACATCATATTTTCGCTTCCGGTCCATGCAGAGCGGGTTGCCGCGCAAACACTAATACATCCTTTATTTAACAATCCTGCGCCAAGATTCCATTCTATTTCCGGAAATCCGCATAAACAGGAATTAATGAAAGCCACGGACGGTCTATCATCATCAAGTTCTTCGGCATCGGAAACTTCCAACAATGATGGCCATGTCATTTCAGCATCTTCGGGAACGCCGTCGCCGTCGTCCGTTGACCAGACTTTACGCGCAAATCCCTGAAAAGACCCGTGACTAAACTCCGCAAAAATACCGGCACCGTTCAAATTACTTACCATATTGGCATGCGAAAGCGGGGCATCGCAGGCATAAGGGCTTTGTATGCGTCCCTCTTTCTCATATAAAGTAACAGCCATTGAAGTGTTGACTATAGAATTATCAATGAGCAATTCCATTATATCCGCTCCATCTATAGTGGTCCTGCCCGAGTTGTTTTCGTTCTGGAAATACAACATTGCGGCAGCAAGAACCGATTTCTTTTTATACGATAACGTAGTATCCATTTCAAATTTAATTATTTTTTGAGTTATATGTTGAATTACGGCTGCATCACTCCAGGGGATTCTACCAACATACACATCGGATACATAATCAATGACGTCATTTCCGCCCGGATTTCCCGTGGAAGTTAACATTTCTCCGAAATAAGCATCCCCGTCTTTATTCCATGAAGTGTTGTCGGGATTTGTAAGTTCGGCATAATATAAGTCTGTCGGGACAGGATGCATAAGGGAATCCATCCCGGAAGGATAAGGATTATTGCTGAAGAGACAGGCAGTCCGCATAGGAATATCCATATTAGTACCTACTATCAAAACATATTTTATTCCCCACTGGGCTACGGGATACTTATCTCTTAAAAAGTTTCTTATTTTCTGCTGTATATCAACCCCGGAATAAGCGGTACTTATGGAATCGGTCGTTACTATGGCTACTTTAAAACCCAATCCTGTTTTCCAACCTGCAAGCGTTGCGCATGCCGATTTTAAGGCATTCGTAGTTATAATCACGTAATCATAAGTCGGAGCCTTGGTTTCGCCTTTATAAGTATACCATTGTCTTGCTTCATTCCAGTTGTAAATCATAGCAGCGGCTTCCTCTTCCGCCATATTATCCGACGCCAATCTTTTGTATTCGGCTTCTTTATCCACATCCGTCCTGTATTTTACTTTAACCTGCAAATGAGACGCATAACTTAATGTTTTCGTTACAGCGTTATATTGAAAAGGATAAACGGCTACCGTTGCAAGATTGTATTTTCTTAATCCCCCGGACGAGAGGAGTTCGCCTTTTGCCGCAGGGTATTGCGCATTCAACGAATAAGATGCCTGTTTATTTTTATTATATTCTTCGTAACAAAAGTTGATTAGTTTTTTATTATCCATTAAAGGGAAAATAACCGGCGCGGGGGCAACATTATATTTCCCCGGAAGAATTACGCTATTCCCAAGCACTTCAACGCCTTCAACTACGGCATTCGGCGGAACTGCAAGAACTAAGGTTTGGAATGGCAATGACGGTTTACCGGGTTCGTTTGTCTGTTCAAACCCGTTTATTTTTACCTGAATGCCATCATTAAGTTCTTTCACGTCAAAAGCGGGAACATCTATTTCTACGATTACTTCGTTTGATGTCCACGAACATTTTGAGTATTTATAATCGGGGATATGGAAATAATAAGTCAATGCGTCCGGGGTTACGGCAATATCCGGCGGAGCGCCTGCCATCCAGCA
Organism: bacterium; assembly: GCA_028688815.1. Taxonomy (GTDB): domain Bacteria; phylum Hydrothermota; class UBA3073; order JACQXS01; family JAQTXJ01; genus JAQTXJ01. The sequence goes on from JAQTXJ010000077.1 coordinate 4,481, forward strand.
ATGATTATGGGAATATTCATTATCCGCTTCGGAAGACTCCGTAATTTCACCGCCTGCATCAACTACAAGTTTCATAGTATACGTACCGGGGACGGAAATTGTGCCCTGTAAACATTTAACGCTTATGGAATCGCCTGCTGCAAGGGAATTTAAACGATAGGATTTAATAACGGAATCGTCCTTCATTATCCTGACATAAAAACCGGAAGTAACGTTCTGGTCTCCGTTATTAATAACCGCCCAGCTGTAATAATACGGCTTGCTCGTATACAATGTATCTTCGGAAATCACATCCTGGTCAAATGAACAAACCAGCGGAGCGCTCCACCCAGTGAGAGCAACCGGCGTAAGGTTGGGCAAAGCAAAAATTTGTGCCGAAAAGAAAATTATGCCGCATATAAGAAATGTCAATTTTTTCATAAAACCTCCTGACTATTTTAAGTAATAATACACTAATTATATATATGATACTTTATACATTATATTGTCAACTAACTTTTATATTAATTTGCCCTTATTAATAAAAAAGTAAAAATAATAAAAATTGTAGGTTGACAATTTCATTCTCTCAACATATCTTAAACATTAATTTCAAAAATGGCAAAATATATAATCGTAAGTGGAGGAGTTTTATCCGGCGTTGGCAAAGGCATAGCAACGGCAAGTATCGGGAAAATTCTTTCCGAATACGGCTATAAAGTTACCGCGATAAAAATAGACCCTTACATAAACTTCGATGCAGGCACGTTAAGGCCCACGGAACATGGGGAAGTCTGGGTTACGAATGACGGCGGAGAAATAGACCAGGACCTCGGTAGTTATGAAAGATTCCTCGGCATTGATATCCCGAAATCCAATAACATCACAACTGGACAGGTGTATAAAGCAATAATCGACCGCGAACGAAACGGGGAATATCTCGGCGAAACCGTACAGTTCATACCTCATGTCCCCGAAGAAATAAAAAACAGAATAAAAAAAGCATCCAAAGATTATGACATTACGCTGATAGAAATCGGCGGAACCATTGGCGACTACGAGAACGTGCCTTTCCTTTTTACGGCCAAAAGTATGGAAAGGGAATTAGGCAAGGAAAACGTCGTTTATGTTCTTATTACTTATTTACCAATTCCGACGCATATCGGAGAAATGAAAACAAAGCCGACCCAGCAGGCGATAAAGTTACTTCAGGAACAGGGAATAATGCCAGACATAATTTTATGCCGCGGGAAAGAACCTCTTGATGATGTAAGAAAGAAAAAGATAGAAACTTACGCAAATATACAACGGGAATTAGTTATTTCAGCCCCTGACATAAAAATCCTTTACGAAGTACCTATAAATTTTGAACGCGAACAACTTGGCTTAAAAATACTTTCAAAACTTGGTTTAGCGCCCAAAAAGAAACCCGATTGGAAAGAATGGGAAATCGCCCTCAATAGACTAAAAGCTTCCGAAATTGTAAGAATCGCAATGGTCGGGAAATATGTAGATATCGGTGCTTTCACTTTTAAGGATGCGTACGTATCAATAAATGAAGCTCTCGAACACAGCGGAGCACGGGTCGGGCTCAAAGCTAAAATAGACTGGGTTGATTCAAAAACTCTTGAAGATAAAGACCCTGCGGAAGTGCTTAAAAATTATGACGGGTTAATAATCCCGGGCGGGTTCGGGGCAACGGGAATTGAAGGCAAGATCGCCGCAATAAAATATGCAAGGGAAACGGGAACGCCGTTTCTTGGATTATGTCTTGGGGCGCAGCTTGCAGTCGTAGAATATGCAAGAAACGTTGCCGGGCTAAAAGATGCGCACAGTATTGAAATAGATCCGAAAACTCCTTATCCTGTGGTAGATTTGTTACCTACACAAAAAGAATTACTCGCCAAATCTTCTTACGGCGGAACAATGAGACTCGGCGCTTATGCCGCAGTTATCAAGCCCAATACCGTTGTTTATAAACTTTATCAAAAGGAAAATCGTATCGTTGAAGATATGAAACAAAAACTTTCCGAAGGATCACTAGGGGAAGTTCAAAACTTTGAATACGTAATCGAAAGACACCGTCACAGGTATGAAATATCTCCCAAATTCCACGAAGCGCTTGAGAAAGCAGGCCTCGTATTCTCGGGATATCATCAGAGACAGGACGGGACAAAACTCGTAGAATTTATCGAATTACCGAAACATCCGTTTTTTGTAGGGACTCAAGCACACCCGGAGTTCCGTTCAAGATTCCTCAACCCGGCTCCTTTGTTCATCGGCTTCATGGAAGCAGTGAAAAAATACATCGAGAAAAGAGTAGATTAATAATTCGTTGAAGGGATAAACTGCAAACAGAAAACAAGATTTCTCACGCAAAGTCCGCAAAGAACATAGAAAAAAAGAAAGCTTTATAGTTTAAAAGATGAACTGCAGAATAGAGAACATACAGGAGGCAGAGAACACAGAGGGGAAAAACTTGGAGGAGAAAAAATGAAAGGGAAAGGAATAATTTTTGCGGGGATAATGATTTTTCATCAACTTTCTTCCTCTACTGCTATGGCTTCTTCCGAATGTGGATGCCAATTTCTTCTTACATATCCCGGGGCAAGACAAAGCGGGATGGGAGAAACTTTTACCGGCATTGCAAACGATGCGATGGCTACCTACTATAACGACGCAGGTATGGCTTTTCAAAAATATCCCGATGTCGAGTTTACACATTTCAATTTACTCCCGGGACTTTATCCCAGTATGTATTATTCTTTCTTAGGTTATGTCCAGCCAACTAAAATAGGCGCTTTTGGAGGGCAGATTATATATCTGACAACAGGAAACACTGAAGGCATTAGTGAATATGGTCAAAAAATAGGAAAATGGACTACGTGGGATGCTGCCATTAAAATAAGTTATGCTAAAAAGTTAAATAAAAAAATTGGTATTGGTTTAGGAGTTAAGTATCTATATAGCTTTATCTTACCACCTACAGGGGTTTTACAACGACAACCTTATGACGTAAACTTATACGGTGGCTCAGGTACAACAATAGGGTTTGATTTTTCAAGTTTGTATACTCCTAGTAATCAAGTATCCATAGGAGTATCCGTACAAAATCTTGGTCACGATATAACATATATAACAGCCGGGTTAGGCGATCCGCTTCCCTACACTACAAGATTAGGAATATCTTACGAACCCGTACAAACAAAGAACAGCAGTCTTATTTTTGCAGGTGAGCTAACTAAGATTTTAATCGGCTTTAGATCGGAAATGGACAGCATAAATCAAGACGCTAAAAGTGGATTTACCTATTTTTACCGCAATACATGGAAAGGCATCGGTAGTGAATACACACGACACAGTACCAACAAAAAACATGCATTTTCAATACGGGGAGGATATTTTTCCGATATTTCCGGAGAGATAGAAGGTTGGACATTCGGTTTTGGGATAAAGGTTTATGGTGTTAATCTGGATATTTCACGAGGCGCGCCACATTCTTTCCCATATGAAACGTGGAAAATTTCTCTCGGGTATACTACGGAAGAGAAGTAAATATAAATACGGATTAAAAGAAAGTTGAGTGAGTTAAGTTAGTAGAGTATGTTTAGTAATAGAAACGAAAAGTAATTACTATACCTTGCGACTAATTACAATTTCTATCCTCTCTACGCACTCTGTTTTTCCTCTGTGCTCTCCCTGTTGTTTAGTTGAACTTTCCCGTCTTGGCGGGATTATAGCAACTTATCCATTTCAGCTGGACATTCTGAACGTAGAGATTACAAGCCCTTAATTTGTTTAGGGCTTTGTTATCCAGAAGCGTAGCGTAGGAAGAATCTCTCTCTTATCCGTATAAATCCGTGGCTATCTGTGGCTAAAATATTTTCTGTTTTTGTGGTATTTTTTTCGTGGTTTAGTGCTTTTGTGGCAAATTCTTAGGTGTTAGAAATTTGTAAACTAAATTACTTATCTGAGGATTTTGCTTTTTTACCGGCTGCAGGTTTTTCTTTCTTTTCTTTGGAAGCAGGTTTTTCTTTTGCCGGGTCTTTCTTACTTACCTTTTCCGTTTTTTCTACTTTTTCCTTTATGACTTCTTTTGCCGGTTTTGCTTCGACAGGGCGTTCTGCTTTTTCTTTTACTTCAGGTTTTTTATCTGCCGGAGCTTCCTGTTTCTTTTCCTTAACAACTTCGGATTTCTTTTCTGCTGGTTTTTCTTTTACTACTTTAACGGGTATTTCTTTTTTAGGTTTCTCTTTTTTGGGTTCAGGTATTCCATCAATATATTCAATCTTTCCCTGTAACGCTTCTATTTTTGATTTCGCGGATGCGCTAAACCTGTGTGCATGAACGGTTAACGTTTTTGTAAGCGCGCCTTCACCAAGAATCTTAATTGGCAATCTGCTTTTCAGGATGCCTTCTTTTTTCAACAATTCCGGAGTAATTACTGTATTCGCTGCGAATTTTTCCAATAAACCAATATTCACAACTTCATAATTAGTTCCCCATCTGTTAAAAAAACCTCTTTTGGGGGTTCTTCTTATTAATGTAGTCTGTCCGCCTTCAAATCCCGGTCTTACTCCGCTACCGGAACGAGAACTCTGACCTTTAGTTCCACGGCAAGCTGTTTTACCGTGCCCGGATGCCAAACCTCTACCAACACGCTTGCTCTTCTTGACAAGAGGAACTAAATTACTTAGAATATCTTTCATTTTTATTTATATAGTTTGTAGGTTTACACGAAATTAATGATATTGTCAAGAATAAAAAACATAACATTAAAAAATAAGTTGCAAAAACGTCATTTAATGTGTATTTTATAAAAGATGAATTTTGTCCATTGATAACAATTTCTAAAAAAAAGACAAAGAGATTATAAATCAATGGATAACAATTTCTAAACAGAAAAAGATAAGAACTTGTAATAAAAGATGAATTTCACAAAAAATGGGTTAATTATAATTCCCGCGATAATTACAATAATTATATTCACGGGTTGGGTTAATATGTTTACCGGCGGGAACATGCAACCTATAACTTCCATAATAATCTTTGGTTTGGGCATATGGCTTTTTTGCTATGGATTTTCTTTATTTAACCGTAAAAGACTTATCCAGAACATTCCGACTTCTAAAATCAAATCCCTTGCTATGGGATTGGTAGAAATCCAGGGAAGATGTTTCCCTGTAACCGATAAACCTTTAATCGCCCCTTATTCTCAAAAGGAGTGTGTTTTTTACTACTTTAAAGTTCAGGAATACACACGGGGTTCCAACAACCACAGCAGCTGGCAAACCATAAGCGAAGGTTCTTCGGGAATGCCTTTTTATGTTGATGACGACAGCGGAAGAGTCCTGGTCGACCCTACAAAGGCAGAAATTAAATTAGAACCAAGATATATTTCTTCCACCCCGGATGGGAAACAAAACATTCTTCTCCCTTTAAGTTCGGAATCAATGAAATATATAGAATCGTTTATTATCCCGGGAGAATCCGCTTTTGTTCTAGGAACGGCAAAAGAATTAAAAAACTGTTCCGAAAATTATACGCAAAAAGTGGCGCAACAAGTCACCGATTGGTATTACAATCCGGAAAAACAAAAAGAATTTGACATTAATCGGGATGGCGATATTGATAAGCAGGAATATATCCTGATGAAAGAAAAAGCCGAAAAATTAGTCGTTCAAAAAGAATTCAAAGATATTCCAATTAAAAACGATATAACAAAACTTTCAGACATAATTATTACAAAAGGAGAACTAGAAAAGACTTTTATTATTTCCAATGAAAGCGAAAAAACTATCGTCTCACAAATAGGAATAAAAACAACTTTCTATATCTGGAGCGGGATAATTATAACTTTAATAACATTAATTAATATATGTTCGTTCCTGCTTAAAGCAGGGAAGAAACCATAGGAGTGTCCGATTGAAACATAATAAGTTTTCGATAGGACATTGATATAAGGGGTGGGGAGAAGGAATTACCCCACGCCTTTGGGGTAACCAGTTCCGCCTTTGCGGAACGCCAGAGGGGCAAAGCCCCTATGGAATTTTGTCGTATACGACAACAAAAGGAGGGGAAAATGTGCAGTTCTGTAATTTGGGGATTTGTTATACTTTTTCTGATTTTGGTAGTAGCAATTTATTTCGCCGTTATATATAACGGTCTTGTTGCGATGAAAAACAACATTAAAAAAAGCTGGAGCAATATAGATGTTCTCCTGAAACAACGGCACGATGAAATTCCAAAACTTGTCAGCGTTTGCGAAGGATATATGAAATACGAAAAAGAAACATTAGCGAAAATTACTTCTCTCCGTACTTCTTTTTTAGAAGCAAAAACCGTAGGGGAAAAATCCAACATCGAAGGACAACTTTCGGCTGCGTTGAAAACCATATTTGCAGTTTCCGAAAATTATCCCGACCTTAAAGCGGATAAGACTTTTGGCGAATTGCGCGAAAGAATAAGCTTTCTGGAAAACCAGATTGCCGACAGAAGGGAATTCTATAATGAAAACGTAAATCTTTATAACATAAGAATTAACCAAATACCGGATATGCTTATTGCAAAATTCTGCAACTTTAATCAAGAAGAATTATTCAAAGTC
>JAQTXJ010000007.1 GCA_028688815.1 bacterium
TTACAATTGCTATCATACCTATTCCCATATTAAATACTTTAAACATCTCTTTGGTATCTACTTTGCCTTCCTTTTGTAAAAACTTAAATATAGGCGGAATTTCCCATTGAGAAGCATCTACCCGGACTCCTATCCCCTTAGGAAGAATTCGTGGAATATTTCCTTCAAAACCTCCGCCGGTTATATGAACCAACCCTTTGATTTTATCTAAAAACGGGAATAACAAATTCTGGTAAGGTTTATGAATTTTTAACAATTCTTCTCCCAAAGTACAACCAAATTCCCGTATTCTGGTATTCAATGACAATTTTTTCTCTTTTATTATTTTGCGAACCAGGGAATAACCGTTTGTATGTAAACCGTTGGATGAGAACCCAACTAGTTTGTCCCCGGGAATTATTTTTTTGCCATCTATGAATTTTCCTTTTTCAACGATTCCCGTGATAAACCCGGCAAGGTCATATTCTTTGTCGTTGTAAAACCCCGGCATCTCGGCAGTCTCTCCACCGAGTAACGTCATTTTATTCTTTTTACAGGCGGATAACACACCTTTGATTATTTCTTTTTGTATGTCTATGGTTAATTTTCCCGTTCCTATGTAATCCATAAAGTATAAAGGCTTTGCGCCTACGGTCAGGATATCGTCTATGCAATGATTAACAAGGTCTTCGCCTATCGTATTGTGAATACCAAGTTCAAAAGCTATTTTTAGTTTTGTTCCGACGCCGTCTACCGAACTAACGATTAGTGGCTCCTTATAACCCTTAGGAATGGAAATTGTCCCTGCAAACCCACCTATGGAGGGGTTTAATTTTTTAATATGATTTTTAAAGCTATCTGCGAGATTTATATCTACACCTGCATCTTTGTATTTCATGGTAAAAATAATCCTAATGCACTTGGACAAATGATTTTTACTGGTTTTGAGTTATAATCTGCGGGACAAGTATAAGCCCCGATATCAATTTTATATTCGTTTAATGTTCCTGTTATAAACCCATTTTCAGTGATTCTCCATGGTTCCGGCTTGACCTTGTCATTTATAGCCATAATAATGTAAACTCTACCACATTCCATATCGGCAATATCATCACCGGAAGGAGTCGGTTCACCTCTTAATGTTTTCCACTGGGTGTGGGAATGATAGTCTCCAATGAGGCTGAGAGGAAGACATTTAAGAATTTTGTTCATACGATCGGCAGCGTTTGATTTGGGCGCTACCCAGGAGTACCCCTTCATTGCAGTTTGATAAGGAATGGCATATTCAACTATGTATTTGTCTATTCCTATGTGACCAAGTAATAATCCCAAGGCTTCATGATGATAGACTTCAATACAAGAAAGAACCATAGAAAGCAGTGCCCTTTCTTGTATAAGAACACTATTTACAACAGGGTATTTAGTAGAGTTAGTATCAGGCATAATTAAAGACTAAAGTTTATATATTAATTTTAAGAAGTGTCAAGAATTATGTAATTTTATCTTTGAGTAACAAAACTTAAAATTTATTTGACAAGTAGACAAACAAATAATAGTATACCTTAATACTTATTCTAACTTATGATAGATAATAAAAAGTTTATTGATATAGCCTTAGCTGCCAACATAATTACAAAAGAAACCTCAGAAAAAATCAACAAGCAACTTAGAATAGGTGATTCTCTTGAGGATGCCGTTATTAAACAAGGTATATTATCAGAAATTGAGTTTATTAAGTTTTTGAGCAAACAACTTAAAGTCTCTTTCATAAATCTCGCAGAAGTTGAATTATCTTCTACCGTTGTTCAGCTTATTCCTTATGAGTTTGCGCGGAAAGCTATGGTTGTTGTTTTCAAAAAGGTAGGTAGGCTTATTGAAGTGGCAATGACTGACCCCACAGACCTGATACTGATCAATGATATTAAATTTACTACCGGTTGTGACATAGAGCCTTATCTTGCAACCAGGAATCAAATTCAACAAGTAATAAATAGACACTACAAAGCAGCTGAATTCGACAAGTTAATGGAAGATATCCAACAGGAAGAATTACAAGTATTGAAAGAAGATGTTGACGAAGAAGCAATAAACCTTGCTCAGCTTCAGGCAACTATTCAGGAAACTCCAGTAGTAAAATATGTTGATTCCCTTATTACAACTGCTATCCGTAAAGGAGTAAGCGATATTCACATAGAACCTTATGAGAAAATATTCAGAGTTAGGACAAGAGTGGATGGTATTTTATATGAAGAACCGTCTCCCCCATTCAAGTTAAAAAATGCCGTTATTTCACGTATTAAAGTTATGGCAACATTAGACATTGCTGAACATAGAGTCCCGCAGGACGGCAGAATAAAAATGCGTCTTCAGGAAAGAGAGGTTGACCTCAGAGTCTCTACGTTACCTACTATTTATGGGGAAAAAGTAGTTATGAGGGTTCTCGATAAAACAGCTCTATGTGTAGATATGGAAAATCTTGGTTTTGAGAAAGAAGACTTAGAAAAATTTTCCCGTGCCATAAGTGCGCCATACGGACTTATATTGGTTACGGGGCCAACAGGTTCAGGAAAAACTACTACTCTTTATTCTGCGTTGTCCCGTTTAAATACAACAGATGTTAATATAATGACGGCAGAAGACCCGGTAGAATATAACTTTGTAGGCATTAACCAGGTTCAAATGCATGAAAGTATAGGACTTACATTTGCAGCATCTTTAAGAAGTTTTCTTCGTCAGGACCCCGATATTATAATGGTCGGTGAAATCAGAGACACCGAAACTGCAGAAATAGCTATAAGAGCTGCATTAACAGGCCATTTAGTGTTATCCACTTTGCATACTAATGATGCCCCTTCTGCTATCTCAAGGTTGGTAGATATGGGTATGGAACCATTTTTAATAACTTCTTCCGTAGTTATAATAATAGCTCAAAGACTTATGCGAAAAATATGTACAAAATGTAAAGAACCCGTTGAGATACCCGAGACTACTTATCAGGAAATGGGGATTCCCCCTGAGGAATATAAAAACATTATTGCTTATCATGGAAAGGGTTGTCCGGAGTGTAATCAGGGGTATCGCGGGAGAGCAGGTATTTATGAAGTTATGCCTATGACCGGCAAATTGAAAGACCTGACGCTTGCAAGAAGACCCACAAGCGAACTAAACGAGGCAGCAATAAAAGAAGGAATGCTTTCACTTAGAGAAGAAGCTCTACTAAAATTCAAAAAAGGAATAACAACACTTGAAGAAGTTATAAGGGTAACGGCAAGTGTTTAAAAGATTATGATTAATGTCTTAGATTTATTAAAAGAAGCGGTAGAAAAAGGTGCTACGGATTTACATTTAACTGCCGGTATTCCGCCTGCTTTTCGTATAGACCAGAGACTTGTTCCTGCAGACTGCGAATCTTTGCTGCCGGATGTGTGTAAAGACCTTATATATTCAATGCTTTCTACTGAGCAGAAAGAATTGCTTGAAAAAAATCTTGAGGTAGATTTTGCGTTTTCTCTTGAAAGTTTAGCCAGATTTAGAGGAAATGCCTTTTATGAAAGAGGAAATATATGTTGTGCCCTAAGAAGAATATCCATTGAAATCCCTAGCCTTAGAGAATTAGGATTGCCTTTAACGATAGATGGGTTGGTTCAAAAAAATCGTGGGCTTGTTCTTGTATCAGGACCTACAGGCTCAGGGAAATCCACAACTCTTGCTGCAATGATTGACAAAATAAATATGGAAAAACCTTGTCATATCATTACAATAGAAGACCCAATTGAGTATATTCATCGACATAAAACTGCATTAATCCAACAGCGAGAAGTCGGTCACGACACACTCTCCTTTGCTAATGCATTGAAATATGCTCTCCGACAGGACCCAGATGTCATATTAGTGGGAGAAATGAGAGATTTGGAAACTATATCGGCAGCGCTTACGGCTGCCGAAACTGGGCATCTTGTTTTTTCTACTTTACATACAGATTCTGCTACAGAGTCAATCAACAGGATTATAGACGTATTTCCTCCACACCAGCAACAGCAAGTAAGGTCTCAGATTTCTCTTACTTTGGAAGGAGTATTAGTTCAGAGATTATTACCCCGCGCTTCGGGAAAAGGGTTGGTTCTGGCACTTGAAATTATGACAACAACTCCTGCTATAAGGGCTATTATAAGGGATAATAGGGTTCATGAAATTTATGGAACGATGCAGACATCTCAGAAATTCGGAATGCAGACAATGAATATGTCTCTTTATGCTTTAGTAAAGAGAGGACTTATATCATGGTCAACGGCACTTCTAATTTCTGCTCACCCTGAAGAATTACAAAGAATGAAAGATAAAGGGGAATAAAAACATAATGGCATTTAAATTTAAAATACCCAAAAAAGTGGGTTCAAAAAATGTTATGATTTTTACTAGACAGTTTGCGGTTATGGTTAAAGCAGGTGTTCCTATTGTCAGATGTCTTGAAATTCTTTCCGAACAGACTCCGAGTAAATTATTCAAGGAAATGATTAAAACAATAACTCATGATGTAGAAAGTGGAAGTACTCTATCAGAAGCTATGGGAAAACACAGACCTCCTTTTGATTCCTTATATATATCAATGGTAAAAGCTGGTGAAGCCGGAGGTGTGCTTGATAAAACTCTTTTAAGAGTTGCCGACCATCTTGAAAAAAATGAATCTTTAAAAGGTAAGATAAAAGGTGCTTGCACTTACCCGGCAGTTATTTTTATAGTTGCAATCTCTGCAGCAGTTTTTATGTTGACCTGTATAATTCCAACCTTTGCACAATTATTTGCCGGTTCCGGAGCTGAATTGCCAGCCATAACAAGAGCAGTTATTGGATTATCCAATTTTCTCAAAAAATATTGGATTCTTATAATATTCGTGATTGTCGGTATTATAGTTGCAATTAATCTTTATTCAAAAACCAAACAAGGGAAATATAAAATTGATGCTTTTATATTGAATATGTTTTTATTTGGTCCGCTTATTCTTAAAGCGGCCATAGCAAGATTCTCAAGAACTTTATCTACACTTACGTCTTCAGGTGTCCCCGTTCTTGCGGGACTTGAAATAACTGCTACTACGGCGGGAAATATGGTCATTGAAAGAGCAGTTCTTAAAGCGAGACAGAGTATATCAGAAGGTAAAACTATTTATGAACCGCTCAGAGAAAGTAAGATTTTTCCTCCTCTCGTAACTGACCTTATAAGAGTTGGCGAAGAAAGTGGAAACATTGCCGAAATGTTGGAAAAAGTTGCCGATTTTTACGATGATGAAGTAGATACCGCAGTTGCTACACTTACCTCATTGATAGAACCGGTTACGATAATTTTCCTTGGAGGCATAGTAGGCGTACTCCTTTTGGCTATGTATATGCCAATGTTCCAGCTTGCTTCGGTTGTAAAGTGAAAACCTCTTTTACGAATCAATTCAAATGGGTTGTCTTTTTCAGGCTTATTACCGTTTCAGTCATAGGCGGTCTGGCTATTTTTTTCCGTAAAAAAGCCCTTGACTTCTCAGTTGGCCCACTCTGGATAATCATTGGGCTTTCTTATTTCCTGACATTCCTTCACTGGATATTCCTTAAAAAAGAAAAAATTGCCCCTTTTATACTTTGGAGCAGTGTAATTATGGACGTTTTCATAGTTACTGCAATGATTCACTACACGGGTGGTATAGAAAGTGGATTTACTTTCTTATATGCTATTCCTATTATCGCCGCAAGTATGTTCTTTTTCTTAAAAGGCGGAACTGTCATTGCTACACTTTGTTCTGCTGCTTATGGAGGGTTACTCTTGATGGAATTCAACAGAGCGCTTAATAGTGTCCTGCTTTCATCTTTTGCACATGACCCCGATGCATTATACCTGGATTTCTATGTCAAAACCATATTCTTTTACCTTTTAGCCGCTACTTCAGGTTATCTTGGCGAGAGATTCAGACAGAAAAGTGAAGCCCTTGAACAGGTAAAGCTGGATACGGATACAATATTACATAGTATCTACTCGGGACTCATAGCAATAGATTATGAGGGAAACTTACTCTATAAAAATAGCAAAATAGATAAAATACTCGGGTTTACTATAAAGAAGAACATAAAAGAAATAACTGAACTCAAAGACTGGAGTCAGAAAATATTAACAGGTGAAATATCCAGGGGATTTCAGGAAATTACCTTGAATTTCAGAATACTCGGTATAAATATATATCCCCTGCAAACTACGGGTGGACGTAAAAGAGGAATATTGCTTATTATTCAGGATATTACCGAAACCAAGCTGACGGAAGAATTAGCCACTATTGGTAGATTTTCGGCAAATCTTGCTCACGAAGTCCGAAACCCCATATCTGCAATATTAGGTCCTTGTGAGTTATTGAAAGAAGATAAACTTAACGAACAGGAAAAACAAAAATTGGTAACTATCATTTCAGAACAATCCCAGCGACTTAATGATATAGTAACAAACTTCCTTGCTTTTGCAAAACCTATCAATGTAACTTACAAACTATCTGAAATAGGCAGTTTAATCAAAGAAACAATCCGATTAATAGGTTTTTCCTCTATAGAACTCAAACAGAAAAAAGAAATATGGCTTACCATTGACCCGGAACAAATGAAAATCGTATTTTCAAACCTTATTCTTAACGCTATTGACGCAATTAATGCAAATGACAAACCTGCAAAAAAAATTGAAATAGAAGTTCTCTCAAGCGGAGATGCTTATTCTTTATTCGGGGAACAAAAAGTTGTCTCTGCAAAAGAAACGGTCATAAATTTCAGGGACAATGGAATAGGTCTCCCTGATGACCAGTTAAAAAGAATCTTTACTCCTTTTTATACGACAAAACCCGCAGGTGTAGGACTTGGGTTGTCAATAGTCTCAAGAATAATAGAAAATCACAAAGGGAAAATAGAACTCAAAAGCAAACTAAACGAAGGTACCATTTTCTCTCTTACTCTCCCCCTCCCCTCCGCGTAATCTTATTCCCTTCCCTACTTACCTTACTCAACTTACTTAACCCTACTTAACTTCCTTCCATCCGTATGTCGCCTTAAACTCAGGTGTTGCCTGTATGACAAGAGCATTCATTAACTCCCCATAAGCCTTATCCGGGTCTTTTGCGTCAAACCCAAATTCCTTTCCCCCGAATACGCTTACCTCCCCAACCTTACTCACTGCGCTTACCGACTTGCTCCATATAGACGCTCCCGACGCGCTTTCCACCATTTCACAAGCCAATGTCGCCATTACTTTCGCCGATACGTTTGCAAAACTCCCACCCGTGAAAAGTGATACGTCCGGTTGCACATCGGATACGACTAAATTACCTTTTATTATGGTTTTTACGTTGTATTTTTCGCCTATAGCCTTTAACGCTTCCGGACCAAGTTTGTCTTGCCCTACTGCTTTCAAAACGTCTTTCTCGGTTCCTAACTCTATAATTCTGACCATCCCTTGGTCGCGTCTGATATCTTGCATAAATCTTTTCGTTGTGTACGAACCAAGATTCCCTTTATTGACGTTCTTGAATTCAATAATTCCAACTATTTCGCATTGCTTTAAGTCAATGGTTGGTGGATACGTTACCCTCTGTCTTTGTGGAAAGGAAATGCACGACATCGTCAAAACCATTAAAAAAACCGAACCAATAGTTAATATTTTTTTCATCTCTCCCCCTTTATTAAGTGCTAACTTAAACCTATTCTCCTCCCCTGTCAAGTATTCTGTATAATAATTTTTCCCCCTCCCTTCTCTCCGTTTGTCATTCCCGCGAAAGTCCTTAGACCCAGCCTTGGCGGTGGCGGGAATCCATCTTATCTGTTTTTTTACTCTCCCCTCTTTCTGTTTTCTGTTCACTCCACAATCCTTTCTTTTTATTTCTGTTAATTCCAAAATCTACATTTTCTTCTTTCAGTTTCTTTTCATTCCCCAATCCAATTCTTCTCTGTTCTTTGTTTTTTCAATTCCAAAATCCAAAATCCGCAATCTAAAATCTCTCCTCCTCTTTTTTCTTGACAACCCCTATAAATAGCAAATTATATTATAATAAAATAAAGCCGAATCCTATGCAAAAAATTCTTTTTGTTTTTATATCATTAATAACTACAACTAACCTATTTGCAAATGCTCCCGACACCCTATGGACTTGCACTTACGGCGGCTCAGGCGAAGATTACGGATTCTCCGTCCAGCAAACTTTTGACGGGGGATTTGTCATTGCAGGAAGAACTACTTCCTACGGCGCAGGCGATGCAGATATATGGCTGGTAAAAACAAACTCCCTTGGTAATGTAAAATGGACAAAAACCTTCGGCGGAACTGATTACGAAGTCGCATGGGAAGTTCACCAAACTTCGGATAGCGGGTATATTCTTGTCGGTACCACTTATTCCTACGGAGCAGGTGATGCAGATATATGGTTGGTAAAAACTGATACCGCAGGTAATACAAGCTGGAGCAGAACTTTTGGAGATGTCAGTTTCGACTTAGGTTATTCCGTTCAACAAACCACGGACGGCGGATATATTCTTGTCGGATTAACCGATAACTCCGGTAAACCCGATATATGGCTCATAAAAACGGACGCGAGCGGTATCGCTCAATGGGATACTACCTATGGTGATTTTAATTATGATGAAGAAGCTTTTTCCGTTCAACAAACTGCTGACGGCGGGTACATTATTACCGGGGTAGTTTACGTTGGAGGTTTTGCTCAGGCGTTACTCCTGAAAATGGATTCCAACGGTAACAAAGAATGGGACAAACTTCTCGGCGGTATACAAGACGAATTCGGATATTCCGCCCAACAAACAAAAGATGGCGGGGATATCCTTGCCGGGAGTACTTCCTCCACCGGCGCGGGAGGAACTGATGCATGGCTGGTAAAAACGGATGCAAGCGGAAATATATCCTGGAGTAAAACTTTTGGCGGAGCCAACTGGGACGGGAGTAATGGAGTCCAGCAGACTTATGACGGCGGGTACATTCTTGCCGGCAGAACCGCTTCTTTTGGAGCAGGTAATTATGATGCGTGGATGGTAAAAACCGATACTCTCGGTAATATGCAGTGGAAAAAAACTTTTGGCGGAATCAATTTCGATTATGCATGGTCTGTCCGACAGACATCCGATAGTTTATACGTAATTGTAGGCGGAACACAGTCTTCGGGTGCAGGTGGAACCGATGTCAGACTT
Organism: bacterium; assembly: GCA_028688815.1. GTDB lineage: Bacteria > Hydrothermota > UBA3073 > JACQXS01 > JAQTXJ01 > JAQTXJ01. The sequence continues at coordinate 9,186 of JAQTXJ010000007.1, forward strand.
ATCAAAATGGGACGCCATAAATGGACGATTATGGTGTTTATTAACGGGGATAATGATTTGGAAGAATATGCGATAGATGATGTAAACGAAATGGAAGCTGGTATGGACAGCACTTCCGATTATAATATAGTAATAGAATTTGATAGATGCCCGGGTTGGGATAGCTCTAATGGTAACTGGACCGACACAAGAAGATATTGCATTACGCCTGATTCTATGTTGGATGATACTATTCAGTCTACTCTTGTTGAAGATTTGGGTGAGTTAAATATGGGCAACCCTGCAACTGCCATTGATTTTGCAAAATGGGGAATTAAAAACTATCCCGCAGACAGGTATATGTTTGTAATATGGGATCACGGGGATGGTTGGTATAAAAAGAAAGATAATACGGAGGTAATTAAAGGTATAAGTTTTGACAACACTAATGCCGATTTTATAGGAGTAGCTAATAATGAATATGGCGAAATTGCGGACAGTATAAGCAATTTATTGGGCAGGAAACTGGATGTCCTTGCTAATGATGCTTGCTTAATGGGAATGCAGGAAGTTGCATATGAAGTAAAGAATTCTGTGGATTATTTTATAGGCTCGGAGTATATAATTTCAGGGTATGGATTCCCCTATAATACAATATGCGATTCACTGAATAAAAATAAAAATCTTACACCGGCGCAGTTGTCTCAGGTAATAGTGGAAAAATATAAGGATTTCTACCAGGGGGCAAAAGCTAGCACTATTTCCGCGCTTGCGCTGGATAATAGGTTTAATCACCTCTCTTATTGTATTGACGAATTTGCAAAAAAACTTATGACTACCGGCGGAAGATGGTATGCGGACATAATTGATATACGCCAAAACACTCTGGAATTTAAGGAAAATCCTCCTGACTTAAACTCAAGCGACTCCTGTCATATGGACTTGTTGGATTTTTCATCACGCATAAAAAGCGATTTAAATCTCCCCGGTTACCTAAGAGACTGGGCAGATTCCGTAAGACTTGCAATAAATGCCGTAGTTATAAAAGAAGCGCATACAAACACCGCATCCATAAACTTTGATAGCGCTCACGGCTTGGCAATATATTATCCCGTTAACTGGAATAATATAAATAATAACTATCTAATGCTGAATTTTACGGGACAATTCGAAAACTGGTATAGGTTTATAGACGGGGATATGATTGCTTCCGAAGATAGTACGAAAATACCTCTGGTTTTTAGTCTGTTACCGCCTCTCCCCAACCCTTTTACAAAAAATACCGTTATAAAATACACAATTCCCGAAAAAAGAAAAGTATCTTTGAACTTATACGACCTTACTGGCAGACTGGTAAAACCCTTAACAAATGAAGAACAAAAACCTGGTCTCTATACTGTTGTCCTAAACTCGCATACCCTGTCTTCCGGTATCTATTTTGTAAAATTACAGGCAGGAACTTATGCTTCAACCCAAAAACTTATATTAACGAGGTAAAAATGTCATCCATATCAATTATATACTTTTCCGGCACGGGAAATACCGAATTTGTTACTAACCTTTTATCCCAAAACTTAAACAAAACATATAATGTTGATGTTTTCAAAGTGGAAGAAATTCTCAAACAAAAAGTAAAATACGAACCCGATAAATACGACATTATCGGAATCGGATACCCCATTTACGGATTCAACGCCCCCTTGATTATATACGATTTCGCTAATTCTTTAAACACATCCGGTAAAAAGAAGGTCTTTCTATTTTCTACCTGCGCAGGACCCACATACTTAAATGACGTCGCCTCCTATGGGTTGAAACAAAAATTAACCCGAAAAGGATATAACGTATTTTATGAAAAACAGTTCTATATGCCGCCGAATATTTTCATTAAGTATGAAGACGAAGCGAATAAACAGCTTTGTAATGCTGTTCTCCCAAAAACACAGAAAATGGCAGAAGACATTAAATTAAATAAAGAAAACGTAAGAAAAGACGGATTTATTCCAAAATTGTTTGGATGGTTGTTTCTTTTTGAAAAATGGGGATGGTGGGCACTTGGAAAAGATTTCAGAACCTTAAAATCCTGTAACCTTTGCCAGAAATGTGTCCAATCGTGTCCTCGCAGTAACATATACATAAAGAACAATCATATTAAGTTCAAATTGAGTTGTATTGCTTGTTTTAGGTGTGTGTATGGTTGCCCGAATAAAGCAATTGCCGGCAGATTATATAATTTTGCTATCTTAAAAGATGGGTATGATATACGAAAAATAACAGAAAACAACCAGCTTAAAGGGAATTATATTACCGGCGAAACCAAAGGCTATTATAAATCCCTCATCAAATACCTTTCTGAAGACTAATTTCTCTTCTACCCAGCTTTCCTGTCCGCCTTTGGAGGAAGCTGAGGGTTTTTTGGGCTTTAGCCCTAAATGAAAAAAAGTGGGTTCGCTCCTACCATCTTATCCTCCGGCCTATTTCCCTTTCTCTCTATTTTTTTGATCCTCTCGAAACTATCTACAATCTCTAAACCATCTAAACTTTTTCCCCTTGACTTTTCCCATTCCCACTCTAATGATATGACATATTGCAGATTAATAAGAAAAGAAAAATGAAAAATCGAATATTTAAAATTTTAGAAAAAGCAACTCCGGGCAATTTACCTGCTAAAATATTTAATATTTTTATTATAACTTTGATTATTTTAAATGTACTCGCTGTTATTCTGGGAACAGTAAAAAGTTTTTCACAGTATACAGTTGTTTTTAGAATTTTTGAGATATTTTCTGTAATAATATTTACCGTTGAGTATATCTTACGTTTATGGAGTTGTACAACAGATGACAGATTTAAAGGGGCAGTTACAGGAAGGATTAAGTTTGCAGTTACTCCTCTATCTCTTATAGATTTAATGGCTATTTTACCATTCTACTTGCCGATGATTATTCCCATAGATTTAAGGTTCATTAGGATAGTTCGTCTATTACGTTTATTTCGTATATTTAAACTAGGACGTTATTCTGACTCTTTAAAAACTTTTAGTAATGTTCTTAAAAGAAAAAAAGAAGAATTATTTATGAGTATTTTTATAATATTGATATTGTTAATAGTTGCTTCTAGTCTAATGTATTTTGTTGAATGCGATGCTCAACCTAAGATTTTTTCAAGCATACCAGCCGCAATGTGGTGGGGAGTAACGACATTAACTACAGTTGGCTATGGAGATATTTATCCTATTACTCATATAGGTAAATTTATAGGAGCAATAATAGCACTTTTAGGTATTGGAATGTTCGCATTGCCGACAGGAATAATCGGTTCTGGTTTTATTGAAGAAGTTCACAAAAAACGAGAGGAAACAAGAAAATGTCCCCATTGTGGTAAAGATATTGATTAGCCATAAATGATTTCATTTTTCCCTCTCAAAATATTGCCTTGACAAATAAAAGTCATTAACTTACTTTAATTAATAACTGTCTGTATAAGCTAACATAGGAGCAATTAAAACAACATAACAATGATTATAGCGGTAATAATATTTGTAGTCGCCATAGCGGGTATTTTAACTTTCTTGCTAATTAAGAAAGGACAATCTCTAAAACAAGTCGAGACTGACCTTGACAACTTTAAAAATAAATACAAGGATATTATTGATATTGACGGGGTAGTAGCGGAAAAGACTAATGAACTAAAAAATATTAATCAGAACATTAACAATCAAACCGCAGACTTTAGCCGACAAAAAGAGCAATTAAATCAAGACTTTCAAAATAAACGTAACATTTACGAAAATCTTCTGAATGAAATTTCAATTCTCGAGGAAAATTTAGAGGACATCTCTTATGGATTATACAAACCACACTTCGATTATAAGACATCGGAAGAATTTAAGCAATCCCTTGAACAAATAAGGGAAAAGCAAAAGCAGATAATCAAAGATGAACAAGCAACACATTGTCCTGTTGAATGGACTGTTGAAAATAGCAGGGTAAAAGGAAAGAAAATGATAAAAGAGAGTTCAAAGCTAATGTTAAGAGCCTTTAATGGGGAATGTGATGCGGCAACTTCTAAAGTCAGCTGGAATAACATTTCCAATATGGAAGCAAGAATTCAAAAAGCCTATGAAGCATTAAACAAATTAGGTTCTACAAATCAAATTTCAATAACAGATAACTACCTTAAATTAAAATTGGAAGAGCTTTATTTAGAATTTGAATTAGAAGAAAAAATATACCAAGAAAAGGAAGAGCAAAGAAAAATTCGCGAACAAATGCGTGAAGAAGAAAAAGCTATAAAAGAAATAGAAAAAGCACGAAAAGACGCTGAAGTCGAAGAAGAAAATTATCAAAAAGCGTTGGAGAAGGCAAAGGCTGAAATCGAAAAAGCCAAAGGGCAAGAGGTTGATAAACTTACCGAGAAGATAAAACAACTTGAAATAAATCTTAAAAAGGCACAGGAATTAAAAAGTCGGGCTATTTCACAAGCACAACTTACAAAATCTGGACACATTTACATTATTTCTAACATTGGTTCATTTGGTGACGAAGTATACAAAATTGGAATGACCAGACGACTTGAACCTATGGACAGAATTAACGAATTAGGGGATGCTTCTGTTCCATTTGATTTTGATGTTCATGGACTAATTTACTCTGAAAATGCTCCAGAGGTAGAAAACACTTTGCATAAACGTTTAGATAATAAACGACTAAACCTTGTTAATATGAGAGCAGAGTTTTTTAAGACATCCATAGATGAAATCGAACAAATAGTAAAAGAAATGAACCTAACGGTTCAGCTAACAAAACTTGCAGAAGCACGTGAATACCGAGAAACAATTTCAATCAGAGAAGCAAAGAAACAACAAATAGATGGACAGATAGAACATAATAAAACACCGATTGAAGAAAAACTTGAAAAGTTTCCAACATCACTTGATTGACAAAATATTGTATTTCCCTGTCCTGTTTATCTGCGAATATCTGCGTCCAAGAATTTTTTGTCTTCTAATCTTTTCTTAGCGTCTTTGCGACTTAGCGTGAGAAATTATCTGTTTTTTATTGTTTTTAATCTCTTAAATTCTTAGCAAGCCCTTTCCAGCTACGCTGGATTACTTACAATCCCTTATGCTAATTAGGGAAAAGATTGTTGAGCATTGGCGAAATCCCGTCTAGGCTGGATTGTCCGGAATTTTTTGCCGGAGGGATTTCTTAGAAACTCTTAGGCGTTAGCCTTAGAGTTTTTTATCCCGTAGCGAAGCGTTGGATATCCCGCAAAGCGGGGCTTTCAATCCCTGTTAAAATGAATCTGTTTTTGTTGTATCTTTATCCGTGTGCATCCGTGTCTTTTATCCGTGGCTAATATCTATATTCTGTTCTCTGGTCTTATCGTTCCCTTATTTTCAACTTTTCTTCTTAATAGTTATTATCTTTATATCCCCGTTACTATTTTGTATTTTCAATTCCTTATCGGGCTTTCCTATAACAGCGCTTATTTCTTTCCCGTTATCGCTTTTCGTTACGTTTTTTAAATCAGTCTTAATGTCCCCTCTGGAAGTATAAGCGCTAATCCTTAAATCCTTTGTATCGCGTATATCTGTTTCTATGTCGCCATTGGATAATCTTATTTCCCCACCCTGTAGGTTATTTAATACAACTTTTATATCACCGTTTGTTCCGGAAAAATTAATTAAACTGCTGTCAATATCTCCAACTATGTCTCCGTTTGTATTGGATAAGGAAATCTTGCCTCGTATATGTGTAAAACCTATATCACCGTTTGTACTTGAAAAATCTGCATCGTTATCTTCAACTTTTGCGCGAATATCTCCATTTGTAGTTGCAATATTAAGGTTAGAGGTTAAGTTCGCATTTACTTCGCCCGATGTAGAGCTTATTGAAACATTTTTTAGACCTTTTGGAACCATAATAGTAAATTCTGTTTCAAAGTAAAAATCATCTTTCCCTAATTCAAAAGTTTTTGCTAATTCTCCCTGAGGCAAGACTTTAATATCCAAAGCGCTATCGTTTTTTTCATAACTTATAACTTGAGGATAATTGTTTATTTCTATTTTCTTTTTTGAATTTGTTCGTAACACTTCTTTAATTCTTATATTAATTTCTTTATCTGTGCTCTCTTTTATTGTAATATTTCCGTTACAATTTTGAATAGTAAATTCGAAACTTCCCGGGACTTCTACCTTGAAAGATTGTTGTTTTGGTAAATAAGAATAGTTATTGTGAAATTCAAATTCCTTTAAAAGCGTAAAACCTTTCAAATTTTTATTCTTAATATTTATATTTACGATTTCGCACTGCTCTCTTGCTCCCATAAGCACAAGTAACGAAATTCCTATCAAACTAAAACTACAAATACTATGTCTATCCATCTCCCCTCCTCCCTATATTTCAACTCTTATTTTTTCTGTTTTTCTTATAATCCTGTTAATCCTGTCTTATTCCTCTGCGATCTCTGCGTTTTTTTGTTCTGTGGTAATCTTCTATACTTTATCTTCTACCACCTCTTATCCCACCGCAAAGTAATCCGCTCACTCCAATCATAAACCCAAAATCATACCCGCGTCCGGTGTTGTTAACTTCGTATATCGTAACATTAGAATTAAACAAACTGATAATATACGTTACAATAATGATTATCCCATGCCATAACCCTGCCCAAAAACCTGCAGGTTTTGCCCCTGGTAATTTGTATTTTGAGTTTGGGCCTGCTACTGAAAGTTTATTCGCCATTTTTTCCTCCGTTGCTTTTACGCTGCCCTGCGTTTTTGTCACATAACTTGAATCCTGAGCTTGAGTATTCAATTCACAATACCCTCTGCTCCCCATAAGCGAAACCAACAAAACTCCCGCCAAAACAAACCCCAAAATCCTCTCTTTTCCCATCTCCCCCCCTCTCTCCTGATTCTAAAATCTTTTACAATTAATTACTAATAGTTACTACTAATTACTATAAGTTACTATTTTTTATCCGAACTACCCCTCTTCACCCTTCTCAAGCAATAAACAATCCCCTATAAAGATTAAAACCGCAAACAAAAACCATGTTGCTAACCCGGGTAAAAAGTTCTCCGAAGTAGCAGTTTTTATCGTTAATAAATCTGGCGGCATAGGGACTCCTTGGAAAACTTGTCCCGACATCGATGTCGTAAACGTCGCTTCGGGTAAAAAACTAAATATCTTCCACCCTAATGGAAGAAGATAGTTAAAAAATCCAATAAACAAAACTATTGCAACAAAAGAAGCAATAAGTTTTCGAAACCTCATAAAACAATTTGAAGTTATTCGCGGGAACACTTCTATGAACATACTCGGAATCCCAACGAATAAATAAATTAACCATATTTTTACAACACCTGTTGATTTAATCCATACAGATTCTCCCCACTGCCCCTTTGCAATAAGGTAAACCGTAAAAAATGCAATAAAAGAAAAAACAATAAAAACAATGCTGTGCACGGCAAACTTTGCCAGAAGAATATGCCATCCCCGAACAGGAAGAGAAAATAAAAATTGCGAAGTATGAAGCTTCCACTCGTTCACAAGAGAATGACTTGCGCTGAATATAACCGCAAAAAATATTACAACGATAAAAATCATACTCAAAGCAAAACATTGCCATAAATAATGCTTGTAGAGCGACAAGAATAAGAGTTCCAGAATTACAAACCCCGGAAAAATATACATAAACCACGCCTTCTCTTGCTTTAACTCCTTTAGGAATAGAGATTTGAATTTCATTTGAATACCTCCTTGTAAATATCAGTTATGTTCTTGGAGTACTTTTCCCTTAAATCATCTGCCTTCCCCTGAAGATTAATCTGCCCTTTTTCTATAAAAACTATCTCGTCAAAAAGAGGCTCGGCTTCGTCTATTATATGCGTAGCTAAAACAATGCTCTGTTCTTTGTAATGATATGTCTTGAGTAATGCATCCTGTACTTTTGCTCGTGAAACAAGGTCTATTCCGGAAAACGGATCATCCAACAAAACAAGCTCCGGTTTGCGGCAAAGCGCAAGCATTACCCGCACCCTTGTTCTCATACCGTAAGAAAATGTCCCTATTTTTTTGTCCTGCTCAATTGCTAAAAGCTGAAGAAGCTCCGACTCTTTTCCCTTTTCCCAGTCCCTGTAAAAATTGGAAGTGAAATCAAGAATCTCGCGAACCGTCATCCACGGATAAAGAACGTCTAACTCCGAAACATAAGCAATCTTTTCCCGAATCATAGGATTTGGAACCCCATCAAGAACCGTTATCTCGCCTTTTTGAGGTTTTATAAAACCCATAATAAGCTTCATCAGGGTAGTTTTCCCGCTTCCGTTAGGTCCCAGAAGCCCGACAATTTTTCCGCGGTCAAGCGAAAGACTAAAATCCTTGAGCGCGTCAACTCCGGGATACTTCTTGGTAACGTTTTTTAAGTCCAATACTAATCCCATTATTCCCTCCTTACTTTAAACTTGTTAAAACTGCCCTCTTCTGTATTTTCTTTTTGTTATTATATTAATCCTTTTCATCTGCTGCGCTAATCCCTGCCTGCCAGCAGGCAGGTGCGTCCAAAAATTTTTCTCTGTGCCCTTTTATTCATTTTCTTTTACAATCTTGTTTAACAACTTTGTCATCACGTTCACAGAAATACCGATTTCTTTGATTTCTTTTCCAAACCTTTCCGCATATTGCGCGGCAAGTTTCTCTTTTTCTTCTTCTATTTTCTTTGCGTCTTCAGTCACAAAAGTTCCCATACCGCGCTTCGATACAAGCATCCCCTCCCTTTCCAATTCGGCATAAGCCCTCGCAACCGTATTCGGATTTACCCCAATCTTTATTGCCATATCCCTCACAGACATAACCTGCTCCCCCGTTTTCCAATCTCCCCTCACTATAGCCCTCTTTATCCTGTCCATTATCTGCAGGTATATCGCCCCGCTGCTTATATCAATCTTTATTTCCATTATATTATTTAATAGTGTATTAGCACACTAATACACTATTCTTATTTGTCAAGAAAAAATGTTATTTTCCCGCTTTCTGTTTGTGTTTCTGGGGTTATGGTTTGTGATTTATGGAGGTGTTTTTTAGTAGCGTTTTGTCATTTCCGCGAAAGTCGTAGATCCCGCTGTGGCGGTGTGGGAATCTATTGCTTAAATGTCTTTCTTCTGCTGCCCATGCCGACTTTTTTGTCTAATCCTGTAAATCCTGTCTAATTTCTGTCATCTGTTTATTTTTTAACCCTATAATTTCCCGTTCTTTGTATACTCTGTGTTCTCAGTGGTTTTTATTTGTTTTCTGTGATAATCCGTGACAATATTATCTGTTTTCTTGTCTCTTGAAATCTCTTTAGATCCCTGTTGAAATTTAATGTTTTCTGTGTAATCTTGTGGTTTAATGTTTTTTTTCTCTGCGGTGAATCCTTCTGTTTATAGATTAAACTTGTTGTATAGCTCTTTTATATCTTTTGTATTTCCGGTTATTTCAAGTATTCTGCCTTTATTTAGCAACATAATTCTATCGCAGAGGTCTATAATCATTTGCAAGTCATGGCTTGCAATTATTTTAGTCCCTTCAACTTTAGAAATCAACTCAATAAACCGATTTTTTGCCCACGGGTCAAGCTCACTTGTTGGCTCATCCAGTAATAAGATTTTGGGAGACATTGATAATACGGTGGCTAATGCAGTTCTTTTCTTCTCGCCAAAACTTAAATGATGGGTAATCCTATCTTCAAATCCTGATAATCCAACATCAAGAAGAGCTTTTTTTACGCAGGAATAGACTTTCTCTTTTGAAAATCCAAGGTTTATAGGCCCAAAAGCAACATCTTCATATACTGTCGGCATAAACAACTGGTCATCCGGATTTTGAAAAACAAAGCCCAAATCCTTTCTTATACTTTGTACATTGCTTTTTGTAAGTTCCGTATTACAAATTTTTATTTCCCCTTCAAAAGGGATTATACCGCATAACGCAAGAAATAATGTTGTTTTCCCTGCGCCATTTGGACCGATTATTCCAAGTGTTTCGTTCTCTTCTACGACGAAATCTATCCCGTTGATTGCTTTCAATCCGTTTGGATAAAGATAACTTACATTGTGACATTCAATAGCTTTCATTTTATTATCAACCTTATAATGACCATGCAAACTAAAGATAAAGACAGAAATAAAATATCATATCCATTGATTTTTAATCTGTCCAGTGTTTTTGTGTCCCCGGTAAAACCTCTTAAACACATAGAAGTATAAATTTGTTCCCCCTGGTTATACGATTTAATAAAAAGCATAGCAATAATATTCCCGAATACTCTTGCCTGTGATAAAAAAATGCTTTTCTTTTTGCCTTTAAAAGACCTTAATTTCCTTGCCCTATCAATAAGAATAACCTTTTCCTGTATAATAAAAAGATAACGATACATCAAAGAAAGAATCATTATAAAAATAAAAGGAATACGTAACTTTTTCAGCCCTTCCAATAAACTGTTGAATTGTGTAGTTGCCGATAGGATAATTAATGCTAACGCAGACAAAAATGCCTTAATAAATATATTCCAAAAAATGACAAGACCCTCATATGTTACGGTTACTTTAAATAACCGGAAATTGTAAGAACCGGCTATTTCCCCATTTTTCAAAAAAGGAATAAATATCCCTATTAATAAAACAAACGGAATAATTACTAAAGACCTTTTTAGAATATATAATAGCGGGATGCCTGATGTTATCGCTATTATAAGGATAAATATAAAGTAAAAAAGAAATTTTATGAAATAAGAGGGCGGAGTGAATACTACAAAAAAAATAAAGAATAAAGAAAATAAAAATTTTATCCTTGAGTCTAACCTGTAAATAATGCTATTTAAACTAACCTTACCTGCCTGTTTATTAGGCAGGTAGGTAAAGTTATCTAAATAATTTGTCATAATTTATTGCTCTTTCTTTTTAGAAACCAATGCTGTTACTCCAAAAGCTAACCCAAAAACAAGCAAAGTCCCGAGTATTCCTGCAACGGAAGTAGATATCTTTTCCTGTTTTATCCCCGGAATTAAGTAATCAGGTAACGGACTTTTGATAACATTATGTCCTTCACCTTTTTCAATGAATTCTTTATTTATTGCCACTCTTTCCAATCCATCTGGGGATGAAGATGCAAAAGGAGAAATAAAAAGCGCAAGGAAACACGAAACTATTAATCCGGTGAAAATTATCTTTTTCATAGAGTCCTCCTTATATTTTATCAAGCTCCAGTAAATCCGGTCTTACTTTTAATAAGAAGCTGAAAACAAAAAATGTGATTAGCCCTTCTCCGATACCGATAAAGATATGGACAATAGTCATCGCCGGCAATGCAATGTTTAATGGCACAATCCCGGAAATGCCTAACTCAAGGGAACAGGATATTGCTGCCGCCACTGTTGATACCAAACCGGCAATAAATACCCTGCTCAATAAGTTTTTCTTACTTTTACCGAAAGCAATATACAGGTAATAACCTATAAAAGGACATACGATAGCCATATTAAGCACATTCGCCCCTAATGCAGTCAGTCCTCCATCCTGGAAAATTAAACACTGCACAACAAGAACTACAGTCAATACAATTGTCCCCCCTAAGGGACCTAATAATATGCCGGCTAAAGCTCCCCCTACAAAATGCCCTGATGTTCCTCCTGCAACCGGAAAATTAAGCATCTGCGCCGCAAAGATAAAAGCAGCTAATACTCCGTATAAAGGGATATGTTTGTCTCCTATTTTCTTCTTCGCTTTTGCAAATGCCAATACTAAAACCGTTCCGGAAACTGCCGCAGCCATTATGGCAGTCTTTGCATCTAAAAATCCGTCAGGTATATGCATTTTACCTCCTAAAATTCATAATGTAAACCTATCGTTAATAACTTATTTTTTATATTGTATCCCGTATCCAATGCTATACAATCTTTTATATGTATCCTGCCTCCCAATAAAATACCTTCTTCGTTCAATATTTCTCCCACAATATCAACTTTTTTAACCGGAAATTCAAATGCGCCGGAATAACTTATTTCGCCTTTTTCTCCTGAATCTCCCGCGTATTCATAACCTAAATTAAAATGCAAACCTATTAAACCCAGTCCCTTTGAAAAAATACCATTAAGAACATAATCGGATGTCCCAAGCTCATTCGTAAAACTAAATGATACCATATCTTTCACCAGCATAAACTTCATACCAATTCCCGAAGGACAAAATATATCTTCTTCTAAAGGCTTTACCTGCAATGGCAAAGAAATACCGATGTCCATCCTGTCTGTTATCCCGTGTTTAAAACTTATATTACTGACTTGCTCATCGGAAGTTATGTCATATCCTAACTCTAACTCGTATTTTCCTTTTTCAACCACACCTGCATCATCCGTGCAAAGCGGCATCGCCCCAAAAGCAACAGCAATAAAAACATAATTCGACAAAAACAAACAGAGACTCCAGCCTAAAACCCTACTGCTCCACTTCCTCATACTACCCCCATTTTTTAGGTTAAGGTATCACAAAATTAAAAATAGTAATACCGACAAGTAAAAAAATATTTGTCAGGATAGCTCTTTGCCCGTGCTGGTCGTGCTTAATTTTCCGTGTTTCACTCCGCGTATGCTTATTAATTTATCTGCCATATCTTTTATATCTTTTCCTTTTCCCTTTACGATAATGACTTCCAGACAATTGTGGTTATCAAGGTGTATATGGGTAGATGAGATTATAAAACTATGATGATGATGCTGAAAATCCATTAATTTGTCCAGCAGTTCTCTCGTATCGTGGTCATACACGATGGAAATAGTGCCTATAACCTCTTTGTTGCCTTCCGTCCATTCCTGTTCTATGAAATTAGCCCTGATTAAATCCCTTATTGCCTCCGAACGGGAAGGATAGTTCTTTTTGGAAATAATCTTGTCAAAAGTCTCTAACAAATCCTCGGGAAGCGATACTGCAAAACGTATAACCTTCATAGTATTACTTTTTTATGATAAGTAATACTACTTGTCAAGAAAAAAGTAATCTCCGTTTGTCATTCTGAGCGTAGCGAAGAATCTCAACCTCTGTAAGGGTAGGTTGGGGCATTAGTCCAACTTGCCATGTTCTGTTGGGAATTCTCTTTTAATCCCTGTTAACTTTTTCTGTTATTCGTGTTTATTCGCGTTTAGTTGGACTTTAGTTCTGCGTTAGCGGAAATTTAGTCCAACTTATACCTGTTTTAAACAGGTGCCATTCGCGGATAAATATTTCTGTTTTTGTTCTTTCCTTCCTTATTTGCTTGCCTTACTCAACCACTTACCTTACTTAACTAACTTAACTTTTTTATTAAAAGTTTGAATCTTTTTACATATTTCTGCATCTATTGCTATGAATTCCCTAAAAAAAAGGAGGTAATATATATGTTTGTTGAAAAAAGTTTGCCGTGGGGAGAAATAAGAGGAAAGCTTTCATTGAGCCCCGAGCAGGCGGAGGAAATGCTCGGATATAAAATGAAACCGGGTGCAAAAGGCGTTGTTTTTCAAGTAAGAAACGGAAGACAGGTAGTCCTGAGTCTGATGCCGAATAAACCTAAATTTATGAAGGTTAGTAAAAAAATGAAAGCTATACGAACGAAAGTCGGGACGTTGGGAACTATGGTCGGTGAACATAAAAAAACTCTTGTTATGCCTATATGGCATAAGGAAGCTCGAAAAAATAAATACTTTAGCGGCGCGCAGTTTTTTACTTCCGTTAACTTACGGCGACTCGGATACTACCCCATTGACTGGATGAAATTACGCATAAGTACGGGAGATATTAAAAAACCTGAGTTCGGCGTAGAATACTGCCCGGGACGAAATATCGTCGTCCTTAACTTCTCTGAAAATACAGCCAAAAGATTAAAATCGGAAACACTGGAACCTAAAGTGGCGATTTTTTATACAAATCATCTTAAACTTTATCACCCTATGGAACGTTATAACTGCGTCGGAGCGTCTTATATAAAACTTCCCGTTAAACTAAAAGGACACTGGGAAAAGAAAATCCCGATTGTTCTGATGTATCTAAAACAAGGTAATAGATATTCCGAATCCTCAAGCAGGGAACTTAAAAGATGTAAAAATTATGACGGTATTTGTAATGTGCCATCCATTAATAAAAATTGCTGCCCTTATTTTAAGGGCGAGGAGTAAATAATGGCTATATATATAAATTCGCCGTTTGGGTAGGAAGCCCTTGAGTCCGCTTCAAGCGGACGATTAGGGATTGCTATCCGTGTTGAATGCGTAAACTATTAATTTGTCTGTTGAAACAGGTAAAAGGAGGTGTTATGGCTATATATATAAATTCGCCGTTTGGGTAGGAAGCCCTTTCCAGCTACGCTGGATTACTTACAATCCCTTATGCTAATTAGGGATTGTTGTCCGGAATTTTTTACCGGAGGGATTGCTATCCGTGTTGAATGCGTAAACTATTAATTTGTCTGTTGAAACAGGTAAAAGGAGGTGTTATGGCTATATATATAAATTCGCCGTTTGGAGAGATTAGAGGTAAACTTGGTGGAGTCGTCGGCACAAGATTGCGAGGTAAAAAAATCGTAAGAATTTATAGAAAACCTAAGAAAGATCCCGGCAGTATAGCCTTACTTAAAGAACTGAAAAAAGGTAAAATATCCGCTAAAGAAATGAATATCAAAATAGTAAACGTTCGGTTTTTGTTTAAGTTCTTTTCAGGTATGTCTAAACAGAAATATTCTTCTATTATAGTTCCCGTATGGTCCAACATAGCAAAAGTCTACCAGAACACTCCTTCAAATATGATACATAAATTTAATGTCCCTGTTTTGTTTAATTCTATACCTGATAAAAATAAACTTTGCGATGAAACAAATATTTTTGATGTGTCGAAAATTGCTTTTACACCGGAAACTTATACACCCCCCTTTTCCATATCTTCAAACTATAATCCGGAAACCGGGGAAATAAAAGTAAGCTGGCAGGTTACCAAATGGTTTTATGATGCCAAACCTGAAGATAAAGTCTTTTGCATAGCGGTGTATTTTAAACCAAAATCTCTTTTACTATGGGAACCCAAGAAAGACCCCTGGAATATTTTCAAAATATGGGGAACTGCATTAGTTCCTGTCGCGCAGTGGAAAGATGAACAAGCTTCTTTGCCAATAGACCCGAATCTTAAACCCGAATACCTGACTACTTTTTTCTTCTTTCAATACTCGAATAAACGATATTCAACAACCTATTCCGCCAAACAGGAAGCATTTGCCTAAATGGGTATAATTTTCTTTTCTACCCAGCTTTCCTGTCCGCCATTCTGTTTGGAGGAAGCTGAGGGTTCTTGGGCTTCAGCCCAAAATGAAATAAACGGGTAGATAGGAGCATCTGCTCCTACTACCTCTTTCCTGTTTATCTGTCGTATATGTCCTATATGACTTATTCCCTTCTGTCATTGGGTAGAGGGCGAGCCCTCGCTCTCATATCTTTCTATTTTTGCCTGCCTTTTTGTCATTCTGAGGCGAAGACGAAGAATCTCTTTGTTCCTGTTCTTCTTTCTTCTTTCTTCCTCACTCAACTTATAGAAAGCCCTTGCCTGCCCGCCGATTTTCTTGGAGGGAAGCTTTAGCGATTAGGGATTCGTATCCAGCTTAGCTGGGCTTTATCCACTCCATCGTTTTCTCAATCCTCTGCATAACTCTTTCCTTCCCCAGCACTTCAACCAAATGAAACAAACTTGGCCCTACCGTCTTCCCTGTCAATGCAAGCCTCAACGGATGAATTAATAACCCTGCTCCTATTCCAAGCTCACCAGCTATAGCCCTTATAACCGCCTCTATATTTTCAACACTGAATTCCGTTAATTCGGATAACCTTGTCTTTAACAACTCCAACCTCTGCTTCCCTTCCTGTGTAAGATATTTCCCCGCTCCTTTTTCATCGTACTCCGTCGGCTCAACAAAGAAATAACTTTCCATATCCAATAATGTCTTCATTCTCGGCTTCAATAACGCAATCACTTTTTTATTGTATTCATCATCTTCACTTAATAATGTACTACTAAAATCTTGACTTGCAGGAGAATTTATATGATTATTAAATCGTAATTCTGATTCTCCTGAATATAGTATTCTGGTCGGAAGTTTACTAAAATTCTTTATTCTTTCAAGCAATTCATCATCACTCAACCTATTAATATGTTCCCCGTTCATCCATTCCAGTTTCTGGTAGTCAAAGATTGATCCCGTTACACCCAGTTTATCCAGTGAAAACTCTGATATAAGTTCTTCCATACTTAAAACTTCCCTATCCCCTCCCGGCGACCATCCGAGCAAGGCAAGGAAATTAACGAGCGTTTCAGGCAAAATCCCTTTATCTCTATATTCCAAAACAGAAACTGCTCCATGTCGTTTTGAAAGTTTGGAACGGTCTGCCCCAAGAATCATTGGCACATGAATAAACACAGGCGGTTCCCACCCGAATGCTTTATATATTATAATCTGTTTGAACGTATTTGAAATATGGTCTTCTCCCCTTAAAATATGGGTAATCCCCATTTCGTGGTCATCCACAACACAGGCAAAATTATAAGAAGGCGTTCCGTCAGATTTCATTAAAACGAAATCTTCTATGTCGTGTAAGTCTTTCGTAAGTTCGCCGTGCAGCTTATCCATAAAACTTACTTTCCCGTCCGACTCAGTAAAAAACCTCACGGCAGCAGGTCTCATTATCCATTTTTGTCTTTCATCCGAAGGTAAACTAAGACAGGGGCGGTTACATTTCCACGACTTCTTCTCTGCAAGAGCAGCCTGTTTACGTGGTTTTAAATCTTCTTCGGTACAGTAACAGAAATCACAGAGTTTGGTTTTTATCAACGCTTCCGCATTCTTTTTATAGTTTTCCAATCTGTCGCATTGCAATATAGGACCTTCGTCCCAGTTTAAGCCCATCCACTTCAAACTGTCTATTATGGATTGAGTCATTTCCTGCGAAGAACGTTTAATATCGGTATCTTCGATTCTAAGTACAAACTTTCCTTTCTGGTTTCGTGCAAGCAACCAGTTAAAAATTGCAGTTCTTGCCGTTCCCACGTGTAAGTATCCTGTCGGTGACGGCGCTATTCTAACTTTTATCATTTTTTTCCCCCAATACCAACTCAATTAGTTAAGTAAGTTGAGTGGTTAAGTAAGTTAAGTGGTTTCCAGAGTCTTTTTTCTTCTTAAAAAACTTATATACCCGTTTAGTATTTTGATGTTTTTGAAAATTTTAATTCTAAAATTATTAAACTTTTCTTCTGAAATGTATTCTTCGTCTAATGCAACAGTCGAGTGGTCAAGTAGTTCATATAATGATCCTCTTGCTTGACGGCAAAATTGAATGTTCTCTTGAAAATGATACCTGCCATATCCTTCTGCAATATTTGCAGTTACAGACCTTGAAGCTCTTATAATTTGGTCGCCTAATTTAAGTCTCTCACCGACAGGTAAAGTCTTTACAAACTTTGAAAATTCTTTCCTTAATTCTCTGCTCTTTTTCCAAACCTCTAATGTCTCAAAAGTTGATTTTGTCTCTTCCATTTCCATTACTCCCCCCTACTCACCTCACTCACCTCACTTACCTCACTTACCTATCTTTTCCCTTTTCTAACTTACAAAATACTTCCCCTTCTCATAAAGAGGTTTTTCTTTTTCCCCTGTCGTTATCAACCGTACTGCATCCATATATTTCTCTCTTGTTTTTTTCACTATTTCATCCGGCAATTCAGGGACCGGAGGTTGTTTATTCCATTTTATGCTTAAAAGATAATCCCTTACAAACTGTTTATCAAAACTCTTTTGAGATTCTCCTTCAACGTAATCCGAAACCGACCAGAACCTTGATGAATCCGGCGTGAAAACCTCATCTATTAAAATTATCTGGTTATTCAGTATCCCGAACTCAAACTTCGTATCTGCTATTATTATTCCTTTTTTTCGTGCATATTCAGCCGCAAACGTATATAACGCTATGCTTTTTCTCCTTAATGAATCTGCGACTTCATCTCCTACAAGTTTTCTGCATTGTTCAAAATTTATCGGCATATCATGCCCTTCTGTTGCCTTTGTTGTCGGTGTAAATATTGCTGCCAGCAGTTTTGACGACTCTACCAGCCCTTTTGGCAACTGGATTCCACATACCGTCCCGCTTTTCTGGTATTCCTCCCACCCACTCCCTGCAAGCCATCCTCTTACTACACATTCTACGGGAATAACGGAAGTCTTTTTCACAAGCATTGCCCGTCCCTCTAAAATGGACTTATATTCTCTTAAATTAGACGGGAATTCATCCACATCCGTTGAGATTAAATGATTTGGAATAATATCTTTGGTCAGTCCAAACCAAAACTTTGATAATTCTGTAAGGACTTTTCCTTTGTCGGGGATTCCCGTTGGAAGTATAAAATCAAAAGCCGAAATTCTGTCTGTAGCTACGATAAGCAATTCTGAACCTAAATCATATATGTCTCTGACTTTCCCGCGAGAAATTAAAGGAATGCCTTTCAAATTTGTTTCTAATACCATTTCCCCCCCTATATTATTTCTGATATTTATATAATGCCCAACATCTATCTTGTATAACCTAAATGTTGAATATAAAATCTGCAACTAAAAAATAAAAATTGTTTTTTGAATTTTAGACTTTGAGTTTTGTGCTTTAGGTCCTTAAACTTATCTTCCTACAACAAATAACGTCAAATAATAGTAAACAAGAGGGGCTACAAATAAAACCGAATCAAACCTATCCAGAAATCCACCGTGTCCGGGAATGGTTGAAGATGCATCTTTTATCCTGACATCTCTTTTTAATAATGATTCCACTAAATCTCCCATTGGAGAAAAAAAAGCGCTAAGTATTCCAAGTATTAAACAATCCAGAACATTTAACCACGGAGCAAGAAATGCTCTTAACACAAACATAACAATTATCCCCATAATCCCGCCGGATATACAACCTTCCCATGATTTTCCCGGAGATACACGTTTTAAAATTTTGTGTTTGCCAAACCGATTTCCTACAAAATATGCAGTGATATCATTTGACCAGGCAAGTACAAACGGCATAAGCGTATATACTGCGCCTAAACTGTAAGCATCTGCGAATATGCTTCCTCTCGGATTAAACATATAAAACTTAAGATTATGTATATTCTGGAAAGCTTCATGATGATATAATAATACCGGTATTTGTCTTAATAATATTAAATGGCTGAAAAGCCACCCTACATACAAAACTCCGAACATTGTTCCCGAAATATGGTATATTGCGCGGTCCATATTTCTTCTGTATAATTCGGAAATACAAACAAACATTAAAAGCGCAGTAAGAGTTAAAACAGTATAAATATGGGATGCATAAAAAGCTGCCCAACCAAGCGTTAACGCTGCAAGTACGCCTATAAAAACAAAAGGTTTTAACCCGCGTTTTTCTAATATCTTGTAAAACTCATACGCTCCTAAACCAATGCCTAATTCAATAAACAACAAATAATATATACCGCCTGTGTAGGCAACAAATATTAGGACAGGAATAAATAAAACCGAGGTTATTACCCTATAAAAAAGTTCACTCTTCACTTGCCTTGAATTTAGTTAACAAACTTATTATATCTTAACTCTTTCCATATTTGAAGTTCTGTAATAATTCTCTGTGCTCTCTGCTTTTTCTCTCTTTTTCTGTTATTTTTTAACCTTCTATTCTCTTTTTTTAGTTGGAGTTTGTTTTATCAAAAACATTACTCCAACTTATCCAGCTCAGCTGGGCTCTGTGGTCTCTTTAGACAGGTATTATTTCCCGTATTCTGCTTTAATCATTAGCATCTCACGGATCCAAATTGTATTCTCCTCTCTGCGTTCTCTGCGTCTCTGCGGTGAAAATTTTTGTTGTCTGTTTCTCATTCTGAAATCCGAATTTTCTACCTTCTGCCAAATCTCCGGTTCCTTTGCTGGTACCATTTTAGAGCCTCGATAAGAGCGGGAGTTCTAAAATCAGGCCATAAAATAGGCGTAGTATATATCTCGGTGTACGCAAGCTGGTAAAGGAAAAAATTAGAAACCCGTTGTTCGCCGGATGTCCTTATTAAAAGGTCGGGATCCGGTAATTTGGGCGCATAAAGATAATTACGGAAACTGTTTTCAGTTATACGCTTTGTAGGTCCCGTAATCTTATGAATGGCATCTATTATCTCTGCTCGCCCGCTATATGATAATGCAAGCGTTAGTTGTAAGCCGGTATTATGACTTGTGGATGTTAGCGCTTTATCCATTCTCTGTTTTATGGAAGGCGGAAATTTGCTCAATCTCCCAATAAATTGAACTGCTACATTGTTTCTATTTAGTTCGGGGAGTTCCTTTTCTAAATGTTTCTCGAGAAGAGTTAATATCGCTTTTATTTCTGCAGGAGGCCTTTGCCAGTTTTCTTCGGAAAATGTATAAAGGGTAAGGAATTTTATTCCTAAAGATCCACAAGATTCAACCATTTCTCTGACGGAAGCAATACCTTGTGTATGCCCGTCAACTATAGGCTTTTTTCGCTGTGTTGCCCATCTTCCATTGCCATCCATAATAACTGCAACGTGAATAGGAAGATTATTCTTTATTAAACCATGCTCTTCTATGTTTATATTTTTCATAGTTCTATCCTTTTTCTCCTGCGCCTTTCTTTATTTGATTATCCTTCTATTATTTCTTTTTCTTTTTTGGAAAGTAACTCATCTATAATTTTTATCTGTTCTTCCATAATACGTTGAATTTCTTTCTCTCCCCTATGTCCATCATCTTCAGGAAGGTCCTTAATGGCTTTTATTTTTATAACCTCATCTCTTCGTATGTTTCTTAAAGCAACCCTTGAATCTTCTGCAAATTTCTTTACAAGTTTTATCAAACCCTGTTTTCTTTCTTCCGTTAATGAAGGAATAGGAAGCTTTACCGCCGCTCCATCATTGGAAGGCGTTAATCCTATACCGGATTTTAATATTGATTTCTCAATTTCAGAAATAAGATTGCGGTCCCAGGGTTTTATTACTATTAGTTTTGGGTCAGGACAAGCTATTGAAGCTACTTGTTTTATTGGTAAAGAAGTCCCGTAAGAATCTACTTTTAAACCTTCTACTAACGCAGTAGAAGCGCGCCCTGTCCTCGTAGTTCCAAGCTGGTGTTTGAAAAGCTCTATACTATGAGCCATTTTCTCCTTCATATTTTTATATATTTCATCCAAAGGTCCCATTTTCTCCCCCCTAAGTTTCCTGATTTTTCTTTTTAGAATCTATTATATCTATTCCACCCATATATGGTCTGAGAACTTCCGGAATTATTATTCCTCCATCCGCAGTCTGGTATTGTTCTATTAACGTAATAAACAACCTCGGCGTTGCTACACCGGACCCATTCAATATATGAACGGTTTTCATTTCTCCTTTGTCCCGGAACCTTATTTTTGCGCGTCTTGCCTGGAATCCTTCGCAATTACTGCACGAAGAAACTTCAAGCCACTCTTTGCTCGCAGGTGCCCATAACTCTATGTCATAAGTCTTTGCAGATGCAAAACTCATATCGTTTACAGGTAACAAAATTACCCTGTATGTTAGTCCTAATAACTTTAATACTTCCTCCGCCTCTTTAAGCAATATTTCCAACTCCTGATAAGAAGAATCAGGATGGACAAATTTTATAAGTTCAACTTTGTTAAACTGGTGTAATCGCCTTAATCCTTTTGTCATTTTACCGTAAGAACCGGCTTCTCTTCTGAAACACGCAGTATACCCGACATATTTAATTGGGAAATCTTTTGCGTCCAATACTTCTTCCTGGAACAAATTTATTACCGGTACTTCAGCCGTAGGATTAAGAAATAAATTATCTTTTCCTATAAAATACATATCTTCTTCAAGTTTTGGTAACTGTCCCGTATGGAACATTGATTTCGGGTTAACCAGATAAGACGGTAAAATCTCGGTATACCCCTGTTTAATATGCAAATCTAACATGAAATTAATAAGCGCCCGTTCAAGTCTTGCTCCTAATCCTTTGTAACATGGGAAATTTGAACCTACTACTTTGGTGCTTCGCTTGAAATCAACCATATCAAGCGATTCACATAACTCGTCTGATGTTTTTGGTGTAAACTCAAACGCAAGAGGATTCCCGTGTTCTTTTATCGTTGTTACGGTTTTAAGAGGAACCGATGCATCCGGAATATTTGGCATCCAGCTTATTAACGTATAAAGTTCGGTTTCTATTTCTGTAATTTCTACTGTCAATTGGGATTCGGATTCGGATAACTGACGGGATTGTTTTATCAAATCCTCTGCCTTGTCACCCTGTCCGGACTTTTTAAGCTCTGCTACTTTGAGGGAAATTTGTTTTTGCTCCGCCCTGATGGCATCTCTTCTTTTTACGAGGTCCCGTCTCTTTAAATCAAGAAGCGTAAACTTATCAACATCAACGGATTCGCCCTTGAGTTCTGCTGACCTTTTTATAAGCTCAAAATTATTCCTTATAAACTCAAAATCAAACATATTGTCTATATTATATATGCAATAGCTTATTGTCAAGCTTAAAAAATCTTCCCTCTATAATCAAAATATTTCCTTTTTTCGTTCTTTCTTCCCTTCTTTTTATCCGCGTTTATTTGCGTTGGATTGTTTTTATATTCTCTGTGTTATCTCGGAGTATTATTTCGGTGTCCATTATGGTTATGTTCTCTACTCTCTGCGAACTTTGCGTCTTTTTGTTTTGTGCTAATCTCTTGCTTTTACTTCTTATCGTAAATCGAAGGAAAATAAGACGAGGGCGCTAAACCTTTCTGGGTTTCTTTATCTAATTGTCCGTAATAAATGTCCATTAAACTTTTGGGCTTATATTCTCCTAGTATCACGCTTATTAATCTTTCTGTCCGCTCCAAATTTGCTTCAGGCCTATTTAAAATATTAAAGTTTTGGGGTGCAATTATCATAGCAACAATAGACAGGTATTCTCTTTCGGTTAACTGATTTATTGGTTTATTATAATAAACATTTGCTGCGTTATCAAAACCAATAACCAGCTTACCATTTACATTTCCTAGATAAACATTATTAATAAATAACCGGAGCTGGTCGTTTTTTGAAACCAAAGAATTCAATGCAAATACTGCTATTAAAGTCTGTTTGAGTTTGGCGAAACCGGGTTTGAAATGACTAAAATAGTATATTTTTACAAGTCCCTGGGTAATCGTTGTTATTCCTGCCCCGGGAGTTTTCAAATCCATACCGTTATGTTTGTAAAAATTAGGGTCTTCAATTGTTAATAACGCATCTATCTGCCATTGATTTAAGTCGCTTAGTTTCAAAGTCATATTATCCGAATTTAATGCTTTTTTTATTATCTTAGGTGTGTCAATTCGGGCTTTTATTACTACGATTGTACAATAACTCAAAATTAGTGCTACAATTAATATTATTACCAAAAAAGTAGTTTTTAAAAATCTTTTCATTTCTTTAATATTTAATTTTTGATTTTTAATTTTTCTACCGTATTCCCTTCACCCTATCCCCTACTTTCACATTATGTCTTCTAAACCACCCCTGGTTTACTTCTATGGCATATTTAACGGGTATTATGGACATATGAAAACTTACAGTATCAAGAGGCGCCATATCTTCTATCTGGACTATTTTTTTGTTTTCTGTAATAAAAGCAATAGATAAAGGGATATACGTGTTTTTCATCCAGAAAGAGTGATAATCTGGTTCCTTAAAAACAAAAAGCATTCCCTTGTTTTCCTGCATTTTTTTGCGATACATAAGTCCACGTGCCATTGTAGCAGGTGTATTTACTATTTCTACCTGTAACCCGGAATTTCCTACCTTTATTTTATGCAATTGAGTGTTTTTGAAACCAAATCCCCAGAAAAGTCCGGCAACTACTATAACCAAACCCGCCATTTTTAATTTTTTAGAATCCATACTCATATTTTGATGGTATATTAATTTGCTATAATGTCAATAAATTATCCCCATTCTTCTTTTCCTTTCTCTTCTCTGTGCTCTCCTTTTTCTCTCTGTGCTATCTATAGTTTTTGTTTTATTTTTTTCCTGTTATTTTTAACTTTCTACTGCTTTTATATCCTGTTAATCCTGTTTAGAAGCTCTTTGCTTGTTTAGAGCTTCTTATCCAGCTCTGCTGGGCTAAATTTTCTTATTCTAATTTTCTTTTCTCTGTGTACTCTGTGGTTAGATTTTTCTGTTCTCTGCGGTGAAGAATTTTTATCTGTTTTTCTGTTACAATTAGTTACAATCTATCTCTACTTGTTACCATTTATTACTATCCCCACTAATACATATCAAACCTGACCAATCTCCCATCCAGCGGACCATTCATCAGCGGCTTTTTCCATCGAGGCTTTAATCCGATTTTCGAAATCAATTCCCTGTCCCCAAAATAAATATATGCTTCCGCCCCTTTACATTTCTGCTTTAAGAAATCTCCTAAGTCTTTATACAACTCCGCAACTTCATCCTTTTCGCCTGTACGAATTCCATAAGGCGGGTTACATACTATGATAAAATTTTCCAGACTTTTAATATTCTTAAAACTCAATATGCTAATCTTTATCTTATCGCTGCACGGTAAATTACGAATATTGTTTCTTGTGTATTTTATTGCCTGTCCGGAAATATCACACCCCGAAATCATTCCATCCGGCAGTTCACGGGAGTTTGATTTCGCCTCATTTTTTACCCCTTCCCATATATTCTTATCGAAATCCGGCAATAATTCAAATCCAAACCGTTTCCTGAAAATTCCCGCAGGAACTCTGCAGTAGTTTATCAATGCTTCGCTAATCAGTGTTCCCGACCCGCACATTATATCATAAATAGGTTTTGAACCATCCCATCCCGTAAACTTAATGATTGCCGCCGCCAATGTTTCCTGCATAGGGGCTTCAACGGCTTCTTTTCGATATCCCCTGCGATGTAACGACCCGCCTGAGGTGTCAAAGTTTATGGTTGCCCTGTTATTTTCAATATGCAGGTTCAACCAGACGTCAGGTTTCTCAGTATCAATATTCGGTCTTTTATCAAATTTCTCTCTGAAATAATCTGCAATCGCATCTTTCAGACAAAGCGCCGCATAATGGGAATGCCCAATTTTACTGTTGGATACGTTCGCAAATATTGCAAACGTATTATCTACACTTAAAAACTCGCTCCATTCTATTGTCTTTGCTTTTCTATAAAGATATGGAGTATTATGGCATAAAAAAGATGTCAATGGAGCTAAAACTCTCGTAACAAGTTGGGACATATAATTTATCTTATATAAGGTAGCTTTGTCCGCCCCGAAATAAATTCCCCTGTAAGCAGGTACAATGTCTTTTGCGCCAAAATCTGACAGTTCTTTAATAGCCAGTTCCTCTATTCCTGTGGAGATTTGAGCAAAAAACCTATTTGTTGTCTGGTATTCAAGCATAATTTTGTTGGAAAAAACTAATCCGGAAGTTCTCTCGAGATAACACTATTCAAGCTGGTAAGTAATTTATCGAGGTCGATGTTATACTTCTTTGCAATTTCTTCAATCGTTCCCCATAAAGGTTCACCGTCTACCATACAGGGAATTTTATAATCTATAAATACGTCTACGGTATCAACGGAAATGTCCAGCACTTCCTCAATACTCATATCTTTGGTTATTTCATCCATAAGTTTGCATAAATTAACAAGATAATTTAACTCGTCAATCTTTTTTCGTAAGAGTTGTTAATTCTTTTTTTAAATTACCCCGCCCTTTAGAGCGGGGGTATAAAACAATCTCCTACCTGTGCTAGTCTTTCGGGCTTTAGCGCATAAGTAGTATAATTTTCTGTTATTTGCGTCCATTCGCGGATAAATCTTTTCGTTCTTTGTTCGTTTTTTGTCCCTAAAATTTTTCTGTTTTTTCTTTAGTCCGTATAAATCCGTTTACAAACTCTTGGGGAACAACCCTTAGAGTTTGTTATCCAGTACGAAGCCCTTGGAACTTTAGCTCTTAGGGATTCGTATCCAGCCCTCTGGGCTCAGCTGGGGTCTTTTATCCGTGGCTATAATGTATTTCGTTTCTTTATTTTCAATCCTGTTAATCCCGTCTAAATTTTCTGTATTGTATTCTGTTCTCTTTTTAATCTTATGAAAATCTGTGTAATCTTGTGGTTAATCTTTTTCTTAAGTTGTCTGTTACAAAATATTCCTTGACATTTCACCCTGAAATAATTAAAACTTGAAAGAATTAACGGCAATAAGAATGAACGAAAGCAGGGAAATTACAGGCGTAGTTTTGGCAGCAGGACAAAGCACAAGAATGTCCGCCGCAGGTATAAAACAGAGCAAACTTGCTCTTGAACTTGCAGGAAAACCGGTAATAAAATACGTAACCGATACGCTAATTAAAAGCGGGATAAAAAGAAATATCATAATTGTCGGATACCAGGCAGATGAAATAAAACAGGTATTGGGAAACGGATTTGAGTTTGTTATTCAAAAAGAAAGGTTAGGAACAGGCCACGCCTTGATGCAAGTCAGGGATTACTTAAAAAATTATACCGGTGATTTATTTGTTGTAGTTGGCGATAGTCCTTTTCTGACGACTGAAGTCATAAATACTCTGGTAAATAAACACCGCTTAAGCGGAGCAGCGGCTACTATACTTACTGCCTGTTATGATAAACCACCTGATTATGGTCGTATTATTCGTGATAAAAACGGTAAGCTGGTCAAAGTCGTTGAAGTTAAAGATGCGAGTAAAGATGAATTGGCGATTAAAGAAGTGCACACATCCCATTATTGTTTCCGTGCAGAGGTGGTTTTGCCATTACTTTCGGAAATCAAAAACAATAATGCAAAAAAAGAATACTATCTAACGGACATCATAGAAATACTCCTTAAACATAACCATTTAGTTGAGACAGTTCGTGCAGACGACCCTGTTGTAGGTATGGCAATCAACACAATGGAAGATTTCGTAGAAGCAGAGAAGGCGATGAAGCGGTTTACTTCATAAGTTTAAACACCGCAACATCCACAATAACTAAGAAAATAGTTTTGATGAGATAAACGAAAGCAACTTGCAGGATATCCAGCTATTTTTGTCATTCTGAATCCGCCTGAGGCGTAGAAGAATCTATTTTTTTCTCCTCAAGGTTAAAATGACACAAACAGTCTTTTTTACAATTTTTTCTATACTATCTTCTCTGTGCCGTCTTATGTGAAACTTTTTTTTAGTATAGTTTCTATCTCTTTCTGAGATTTGTTAATCCGTTTAACTTTGAATTTTCTTTTTTTATTTGCGTTTATCTGTGTCCATCTACGGTAGAAAGCCCTTGGAGCTTTAGCAATTACTTACAAGCCCTTATGCTAATTAGGGATTGTTGTCCGGAATCTTTTACCGGAGGGATTTCTATCCAGCTCCGCGGGGGTAAAATTAGTTTCTTTCCCTGTGTTCTCTGTGGTTAATAATTTCAGTAAACTATTTTTAAAAAGTTTGACAAATAAGACTTATTCTCATAACTGTATTTATTATTACTTAAATAATCAAATTTTAATATTTAATGACTAATTTAGTCGTATCGGCGCCTGCCAGAATCTGTTTATTCGGCGAACATCAGGATTATTTAGGACTCCCCGTTATCCCTGCAGCAATTGATTTGCGTATTACAACAAAAGGAACGCCCCGAACCGATAAAATCTTTAACATTCAACTACCTGACATATCAAGCAAAGAAGAATTCTCTATTTATGGTGAGCATGGTCGAACCATTGACGGAAAAATTCCTTACATATCGGAACGGGATTACCTGCGCAGCGGCGTTAACGTTGTCAGGCGTGAAGGCGCAAAACTTGACCACGGCTACGATTGCGAAATTCGCAGTAAAATTCCCATAAATGCCGGCGCTTCAAGCTCATCCGCAATGTGTGTCGCCTGGATAAAGTTTCTTTTATGTGCTTCAGAACATAAATACAAAGACGACCCGGAAAAAATTGCATATTTAGCATACCTTTCCGAAGTTGAAGAATTTGGCGAACCCGGTGGTATGATGGACCAGTGCTCATCCGCAATGGGATCTATAATATTCGTTGATTTTAAACCCGAATTCAAGATAACAAGACTAACCGCTAAACTGGGGACTTTCGTTTTAGGAGATTCCCTTCAGGCAAAAGATACTACAAAAACTTTATCCCGCGTTAAAAAAGGCACATTAAGAGCAGTAGATACGATAAGAAAACAAAAACCGGATTTTAATCTTAAAACAATTACTCTTGGCGAAATAAAGTCAATACTTACAATTCTTGATAAAGAAGAACAACTTTTAATTGAAGGAGGAATTACTACCCGTGACATTACAAGAGAAGCAAAGAGTCTCTTTTTGTCAGACAAAATGACTGATAAAAAAATGGGCGACTTGTTAAATGCTCACCAGGCAGTATTAAGAGATAAAATCTTTGTTTCTACACCCAAATTGGATAAAATGATAGACGCATCTATTAAAGCCGGCGCATTAGGTGGAAAATTGACCGGTTCCGGTGAGGGCGGTTGTATGTTTGCGTACGCGCCTTCAAATCCGGAATTAGTGGCAGAGGCAATAGAAAAAGCAGGTGGAAGATCATATATTATAAATGTAGCTGAAGGAGTTAAAAGTGAAAATTAAAAAAAGATTTTCACCGCAGAGACGCAAAGAACGCAAAGAACAGAAAATAAAATTAAACCACAGAGAACACTGAGAAAAAAGAGAATTTAGAGTTAACGAAAAAAAGATAACAGATATGGAGAGAAGAAAGAAAGAGGGCACAGAGAATTCCGCCAGTTTTGCTGGAAATTTAGATTTTGGTTACATTCTCTTTTTGCCCATTGGGCAAATTAGAGAATGTTATCCAGCTTTGCTGGGCATTTGAACTTTTATTTATTAATAATTGTATAAAACTTAGAAAAGGGAGGAAAAATGGTACACTTAGCACCTATTGATTGGGTAATTATTATAGCGTATTTTGCGATTTCGTTGTATGTAGGAGTAATTCATACTCGAATAGCAGGCAAGAGCTTAAAAGATTTCTTCATATCTTCAAACTCTCTTCCTTGGTGGGCATTGGGAATATCAATGGTCGCAACAACCTTTTCTACGGATACTCCCAATCTTGTTACGGATATAGTCCGGCAAAACGGAGTTTCAGGGAACTGGGTCTGGTGGGCTTTCTTGCTGACGGGAATGTTAACTGTATTCTTTTATGCAAGATTATGGCGTCGCGCAGGCCTTTTAACCGATATGGAATTTTACGAACTCAGGTATAGCGGAAAACCTGCATCTTTCTTAAGAGGATTCAGGTCAATATATCTCGGGCTCTTTTTTAATGTTATGATTATGGCTACCGTTACGCTTGCAGCCACAAAAATCGGACTGGTGCTTTTTGGATGGAGCAAGGTAACCGTTATATTAGTTTGTTGTTCCATTACTGTTCTTTATTCAATGCTTTCAGGGATGTGGGGAGTCGTAGTGACTGACGTAATTCAATTTTGTTTGGCTATGACGGGTTCAATAGCGGCGGCTTATTTTGCGCTTCATCGTCCCGAAGTAGGTGGATTATCCGGAATGATGGCAAAAATTGATATGAGTAAACTTTCTATGTTGCCGGATTTCTCAAACTGGAGTGTTATGTTACCAATATTTATTGTTCCATTGGCAATTCAATGGTGGTCAACATGGTACCCCGGCGCAGAACCCGGCGGTGGTGGTTATATTGCCCAACGAATGCTGGCATCAAAAGACGAAAAACAATCTTTGTCAGCCGTATTGTTATTTAATATAGCGCATTATGCTTTGCGCTCCTGGCCATGGATTATAGTTGCCCTTTGCTCAATACTTGTTTTCCCTGATTTAAGAACTGCATTAACTCCGGAACAGATATCTATAATGGGAGGCGTTGAAAACATAAGACAGGATTTAGGGTATTCCGTGATGCTTAGATTTTTGCCTGCAGGACTCCTTGGAATTATGGTTGTTTCACTCGCTGCAGCTTATATGTCAACTATATCCACGCATCTTAACTGGGGAGCGTCTTATCTTGTAAACGATACTTATAAAAGATTTATGAAACGTAATGCTTCCGAGAAACATTACGTAATGGTATCCAGATGGGTAACTTTAGGATTGATGGTTATTGCAAGTCTTATGTCGCTTCTCCTGGAAAACGCTTTGCAGGCATTCCAGATACTTTTAACTATTGGCGCGGGTACGGGTTTAGTTTACATACTACGATGGTTCTGGTGGAGAATAAATGCATGGACCGAAATTACAGCAATGTTCTCGGCTTTTATTGTTTCTATATATATTAAGTTTATCCATACTAAAGTGCTGGGATTCCCACAAATGCCTGACCATATCGCTCTTTTGGTTACAATCGTAATTACGACAATTGTCTGGTTAATTGCTACTTTTGCGGTTAAGCCGTCTGATGAAGAGAAGAAAAAATTATTGTCATTTTATAAGTTCATAAAACCTGCAGGACCCGGCTGGAAAATGATAGCAAAAGAGGCTCCCGAAGTGAAACCCGATATGAATATCGGCAACGCTTTTATTGCATGGATGCTTGGTTGTGTTATGGTATATAGCGCATTATTCGGAACAGGGTTCATACTCTACAGAAGACCTATCGGAGTTCTTTTTTATGTCGTTACAGTACTCTGCGCTCTGTTGATAGTTCGTATGCGAAGCGGTTTCGGCTGGTCAAAAGAAGTAAAATAACTAATATCTATTATACTGTTATATTGGAATAGGGGTATAGAATGAGAATATTGTTTTTATATAGAAGCATAAGAGTTATTTATGTATAAAAATAGAATTCCTATTCTTATTGCTGTATTACTTGTCTCTGTTATCAGTTGTTCAAAACAATCTCCTTTCGGTCCGAACGAGGTAAAGCAGTTAAAAAGTCCTTTGAAGGTACAGATTAAAGAAGAAAAATGTGTACCTATTGACGGGCTTGATATTGCAATTTCCGGTTCCTATGCTTATTTATCATGCTGGGATGAATTAGATATAGTGAATATTTCTGACCCGTTAAATCCTTCCATTATCAAACATTTTGATATTATCGGGTATATGAATAATATCGCAGTATCGGATTCCTTCGTATATATAACGAATAATGATTCCGGTAGTATCTTAATAATAAGCGTATCAAATCCTTTTAACCCGCAACAAGTTGGAGAATATAAATTTAATATACCTGTTTGTTTTCAAGACATCGCAGTTGTAGAAACACACCTTTATGTGACATCAGACTCGGGATTATACGTCATTGATGTCTCAAATCCTGCATCTCCATCTATGGTAGGTGAATATGATGCAGGTAAAGTTCACCCGGAATTTCTTATCAGTAACGGTTATCTCTATCTTGAGAAAACCCTGGAAAATACAGCGGAACTTGTTATTTTTGACATTTCTACGCCATCGTCCCTGAAAAAAATAGGGAGCTATGTTATAAATGGCGGTTGTATCTGGGGAATAACTCTTTCTTTTCCTTATATATATATGTCAGGATTATATTTTTTAGATAATTCCGATGAGGGAAATACTAAAGGCGGGTTCTGGGTGATAGATGTTTCAACTCCCTCTAATCCGAAAAAAACCGGGTTTTGTAATTTAAAGGATGAATATACCGATGGACTTGCAGTAACGGGTAATTATGCCTGTATTGCTGCTGATGCTGCTTATAAGGTAATAGATATTTCAAATTTATCCCATCTATTAGAAATAGCTACTTGTAAATTAGAATATGGAACATCCGTAACAATAGTAGGCAATTATGCTTATGTTCTGGCATACGAGGGTTTATATATTATAGATACACGTATAAAATTATGAGTATCCTCTTAATTCAAACATTTTGTTCTATTGGATTTAACCCGGGAATAGTTCTTTCCCCTTCCTTGAATTTATGGGAAGGATGGGTAGGTCCGGGAATTAACGGAGGACTCATTTTTAAAACTGAAATTCCATATGAAATGAGTATAAATTGTGTATTATCGGCAAATATACAAAATGTTTCAAGTAATAACGATAATTTTTCATATAAATCTGCAGGGATAAATCTGGGATTAGAAAAATATTTAGGAAATTTTATGATATCCGGAGGAGCTTGTTTTGAAATGCCTTTTCACTGGCAATTGAATAATTATAGCTTGACGGGTGTATCTAATTTTTGGGGATATTATGCAGAAGGCTTGTATACAATAAGAAAAAATGAAAAATTTTCTGTCAATATAGGATTATCATATCATAGTTACTTCTTGTTAAAAGATTTTATGCAATTTAGAGGAAATGTTGAAATGTTATTCAATAATAGGAGGTCGTAATGAAAAAAGTGATAGGATTTTTAGTGCTGGCAGTTTCTTTCGGAATTGCCGGAATTGTTAATGCTCTTTCGACTTCGCTCAAGACAGGCGAAAAAGTAAAAGCATACGAAGAAGAAATAACCTTGCCGACATATACGGTTTATCCTGAAAACCCTTACCCATTTTTTGACAAGACGGAATATTACCGCAACCATATTTATCCTTACCCTATGCAGGCAGATTTATCACGCGACGGCAAGGTAAACCGGGAATATAGATTCATAACTATTGAAAACGAATATCTAAAAGTAACTGTTGCTCCTTTCTTAGGGGGAAAACTTTATAACATCTATGATAAAGTCAATAAACGGGAAGTCCTTTATACAAATCATGTCATAAAACCGGCTCTTTACGGAGTACGCGGAGCGTGGTGTTCGGGAGGAATATCTTTTAACTTCCCATACGCGCATACGGTTACCGCTTTCAGTACCGTTGACAACGTTCTCAAGGAAAATCCTGACGGCAGCGCTTCAATAACAATTAGCAATATCGAAAGAAGACATAGTATGAAATGGAGCGTTACGCTTACTCTTTATCCCGGCAAATACTATGTAGAGGAATCCGTAACTCTCTGCAATCGTACCGATTCTCCCCATAGGTATCATTTCTGGTCAATATGCGCGGTTCATGTAAACGAGGACTGTCAGATGATATATCCGGCACAGCGGGTCATTGACCACGAACAGACAGCGGTTTTCGCCTGGCCTATCGCAGACAGCATTGCAGAACCGTCATTCAAGGGAACGGACATAAGTTTTCATAAAAACTTAACTCACTCCGTTGCTCTTAGCGCTTATCATCCTACCGATAATTTCTTTTGCTATTATGACCATAGGATTAACAAGGGACTCGCCCATTGCGGAGATAGAAATGTACTTATAGGCACGAAGTTTTGGGATTTCGGTAATAATATATACGGGAAATATACATCATCCGTGAGATTAACCGATAATGATGGTGAATATAATGAAGTAGACAGCAGCCCGTTTTTAACACAATCGGTTTTCAGATTATTAATGCCACAACAGGTTATAAGCTGGAAAGAAAATTGGTTCCCGATAAACGATACAAGAGGATTGGTGACCGCAAATCCCGAAGGCGCATTAAATATAATCAAAAAAGACAAAACTGCTGAAATACTTATTAACGTAAACGAAATATTAATGGATGGAATTCTCGTAATAAAAGCCGGAGATAAAGAGATATTAAAGAAATCGGTTACGATAACACCCGGGAAAGTATATTCCGAAGAACTTCCATATTCAAAAGAAGACGGTATGATTTCAGTAAAACTAACCTCCGGGGATAAATATTTTATAAACTATGTTGAAAAAGCACCTCTCCCCGATGAAAAGCTTCCAAAACCAGGGCTTTTCCCTGCTGAAGATAAACCGGTCAAACAAATGACCGCCGAAGAAGCCTACTTAAAAGGAATGTACTTTATAACTCATGAAAGAAATGAAGATGCGTTAAGTTATTTCAACGGCGCGCTTGAGAAAGACCCAGGTTATTCGTCAGCGCACAATATGATAGGAATTATGTATTACCAGAGAGGGCAGTGGGATAAAGCGATTCCTCATTTTGAGGCATCCATAAACAGGGATGCAGAACAGGGAACACCGCATTATTATTTAGGGCTTATACATAAACGAAAAGTTGAATTTGAGGATGCTACAAGAGAACTTTCAATAGCGGGAAGGGATATCTCAACATCCTCGTCTGCAAATCGTTATCTCGGGGAAATAGAATTTACCAAAAACAATATTCCAAAAGCAATCCATTATTTTAAAGAAGCGCTTGTAAGAAATAACAGGTCTACGGAAGTACAGGCTCTCCTTGCTATCGCTTATCGTAAATCGGGTGACACTAAAGGTGCATTGGCGCTTGACAATAAGATTCTTGCTGAAGACCCGACAAATCACCTTGCAATTTGGGAAAAATATATCCTTACGGGAGATAATAAAAATCTTGAGGGTTTTAGAAAGATTATCCGCGGGAATGATTACAATTACATTGAAATTGCAATTAATTATGCAAATTGCGGATTATACGGGGATGCTTGTAAAGTTCTTAAAGATGTAATAGAAGTAAATGGCAGTAAACAAGTCTCTCTTACTTCCGAACATTTCGCGGATGAATCGGGAGACAAATTTACAGACACTGAGAAGTTTGTAACCGAAAATGCAGTCTTTCCGATGGTATATTATTATTTAGGTTACTATTCGAAACTAATCGGCGACAAAGATTATGCCGGTTTTTATAAAAAAGTTTCCGATTCAAAAAACTGGGATTATGTTTTTCCGTGGGGACTTGATGCTTTAAACGTGCTTGAAAGCGTTATAAAAGATAATCCTGATGATTATCTTGCGAGAATGGCATTGGGCAATCTTCTTATGAACTCTTACAGAGAAGATGAAGCCATAGAACAGTGGAAAAAAGCAACCGAAAACGTTGAAAAACTACCTGCCGAAGCAACCTCAAAACGCAATGAATTCATTACCATCATTTACAGGAATCTTGGTCATATTTACAGTAAGGCAAAAGGCGATGCAAAATCTGCATTCTTATGGTACGAAAAGGGATTGAAATATAAACCCGATTATGCCGATTATTACAAGGAATTAGGCGAAGCAGCGGCATCTGCAGGTGAAATAGAAAAAGGTATAAAATATCTTGAACCAATGATAGGAAAAATCAGGAAATCATCAGTCGTTGCAAGAGGACTTGTTCCTTTATATATACAACAGGGTGATGATGATAGGATTATTAAGTTAATAGAGACAAACCAGTTTGAAAACTGGGAAGGCGAATATACCGTATATAACTGGTATAAAGATGCTCATTTAAGGAAAGCGGATAAGTTAATAGATAAAAAAGCATTAAGCGATGCGGTAAAAGAAATGGAAACAGCGCTTGTTATACCAAAAAATATAGGTGATATGGGTGGTGTTTCCTATGACAAATCGTTCCGTGGGGAAGCAAAGATTTACTGGAAACTCGGGAATCTCTATAAACAGATGAAGAATGACAGTATGGCGCAATCAACATTTACGAGAGCAATAGACAAAGCTCCGCCCGAGTATTCATTGGAAGAACGTTATTATTATGCAATGTGCCTTAAAGCGGTGGGCAGGGAAAAAGAAATTAGTAACATACTCGATAAGATAATAGAGTACTCCAATTTAATGTTAATCCAGAGACCTGCGGCAGTTTACAACAAAGACGCTACGGCGAGTTATAATTTCTTCATAGGTCTGGCTTATAAAGGCAAAGGTGACAAAGAGAAAGCGATAAAGCATTTCAAAATATCCATAAAATCTTATGAAGAAATAGGAGCAACTTCAGACCCGAATTATGCCCAGGCAAAAACTATGTTGGCAGAACTAAAAAAGTCTATTTAACAAAAGTTAAAAAACCCTCCTTGCGGTAAGCAGGGAGGGTTTTTTATAAGAAAATATCCTAATTTATTGAAATTTACCTGTCAAAAGATTGCGACGGACAGAAAGCAAGCCCCCATGTTCCTGGTCCTGCATGTGTTCCAACGACTCCACCGATTATGCTTGTAATGTTAGTTTTGCATTCAAAATTTTCCATTAACATTTTCTCAAGTTCTTTTGTTTTGTCCTCGCACTCTGCATTTATTAAGATAGTATCTATAGAGCTTTTACCTACAATTCCGGATATAAGCTCTTTGTACTTCGGGAGCACCTTTTTTGAACCACGGATTTTCTCAGCAGGAACAATAATCCCTTCCTTAAAAGAAAGAATGGGAATTATATGTAAAATACTTCCGAGCAGGCTTTGCGCTTTACCTATCCTGCCACCTTTTTCAAGATGCTTTAAATTCTCAACAGTAAAATATATTATGATTTTATGCTTTAACTGGTTAACAAGCTGAATTATTTGCTCTTTCTCCCATCCAGCCTTTACCGCTTTTGCAGCATAAAGTACAAGTAACCCCAGTCCTACGGAAACCATCCCGGAATCTATTATTGTTATATCTTTTGAGGTTGATTTTTTTGCAAGGTTTGCAGATTCACAGGTCCCGCTTAACTTGCTTGATATGTGAATTGATATTACAGTATCTTCTTGTATCGCGGTATATCTATCTATAAAATCTTTTGGAGTCGGTTGTGAAGTTGTGGGTAACCCATAAGGCTCAAATTCCCGTAGTTTACGGTAAAACTCTTCTTTGGAAATATCTATACCTTCTTTATATACTTTATCTCCAAAAGTTATATACAGAGGAATGACTTCTATGTTATACTCCCTGTATAAATCCTTTGATAAATCTGCAGTACTGTCTGTTATTATTTTTATCATTCTACCGATATAATGTAATCATAATGTGGTTGCCCACCGTAATAAGTTTCTATGTCAAGTTCCGGGAATGCTTTCCCGACATT
The DNA here is from genome assembly GCA_028688815.1 of bacterium. Lineage (GTDB taxonomy): Bacteria > Hydrothermota > UBA3073 > JACQXS01 > JAQTXJ01 > JAQTXJ01. The sequence goes on from JAQTXJ010000007.1 coordinate 46,015, forward strand.
TGAACGCAGACCTTCAATATCTTCATCCTGTGATTGGTAAAATATAGAGATTATGGTATCGTTATCTGTTATCATTCTTTTCAAGAGGTTAAGAAGCTCCTGTTCCGGTTTTTTCCCGGTGTTAACAATAGAATCATTGTATATGCCAATGTAATTTCCTTTTTTTATTTCCATGCCGTTAATTTTAGAGTCCCTGACTGCTTTTGTTATTTCCCCGGACTTCACCCGATTAATCGCCGATTCCATACGTTCTATGTTTTCTTCAACGGAAGCTTCTTGAGAAAAAGCCATAACTGCCGATATTCCTTCGGGAAGCGTTTTCGTTGATAGAATGTGTATTTTTTTGTTACTGTGCTCACCTGCTTTTTTTGCGGCTGCAATTATATTCTTGTTGTTGGGCAAAAGAAAAATCGTACTAGCTTTTGTAGAATCAATAACTGATTTAAGTTCGGCAACAGAAGGATTCATTGTCTGTCCTCCCGATAATGTACGGGTATTTAGTTTTTTAAATATCTCCTTGAACCCGTCCCCGGGGACTACGGCAAGAATAGCTTTATCAAGAAGAAATTCCGAATGCTGCGCTTCCATATCTTCAATTTTAATTTGTTCTACTTTCCCATAATGTCTAACGGCTTCAATAACTTTATCCGGAGTGTTCGTGTGAATGTGTATTTTCGATATGTCTTGTTTATTTGTGTTACAGGAGAGCAAATTATTTGAACTTGCGATTATGACTTCGCTGCCAAACGTTTTTAGTTTTTCGTTTAACTCTTCGGTTACTCTTTCCATTAGCAGGAAATCAAGACAATATTTTTCTTCTATAACTGTCTTTTCAATATGGGGCTTTTCGGATATCCCGGGAGTATAAACTTTCGATAGGTATGTATCATCCCCGTCTATCGCTTTCAATACGCCTTCAATCATAAACAGTAATCCCTGCCCGCCTGCATCAACTACATTTGCTTTTTTTAATTCAGGAAGCAAGTTTTGAGTTTCTATCAAAACTTTTTCTCCTGTTTCCAGTATATGTCTTAAGATTGTAATTATATCTTTGTTTTCGTGTGCCAATTTTACTGCTGATTTTGCAGTTTCTCTTAACAAAGTTAAAATCGTTCCTTCTGCTGGTTTATCAATAGATGAATAAGCTTTATCAGAAGATATTTTGAGTGATTTTGCCAAATCCATAGAATCTATGCGTAACTTATCTCCTATGCCTTCTGCGAGTCCCTGGAGTATTTGTGAAAGAATAACTCCTGACGAGCCTCTCGCTCCGAGAAGAGAGTTGTTTGCTATAGTTTGAGCTATGTGAGGTAAAGACTCGTTAGATGTATTATCCAGGGCTTCGGTAACTTTTTGAAGGGTAAGCGACATATTTGTTCCCGTGTCACCATCAGGTATTGGGAATACGTTAAGTGAATTCACAACTTCTTTATTTTGTGTCAACCAATGGGTACCGCTGCATACCGCAAATTTAAGTCGTTTCCCGTCACAGTAATAAATAGACATTGTTGAATCCTAAAATAATCTAAATGTCTTGTCAATATTTTACTGGTATAAAATTGGTACTAATAATCCGCCTGAGGTGGAACTAAGGCAGAGGACGCCCCGCTTCTCATAAGACGGGATCTTCGACACAGAGGGGTAAACTCCGAACGCACATAGAAAAATTAGCTGCCCTATAGCCTTTGGATGGACAGGTCTGTTTGGTATGTGGTTTTAATTTCTTAAGTGGAATTCTAAGATGGTTGCGGGGGTAGGATTTGAACCTACGACCTTCAGGTTATGGGCCTGACGAGCTGCCAGACTGCTCCACCCCGCGATATATTATTTAACCTAATCTAATCTTCTGCTTTTGTCAAGATGTTAATTATAGAGAGTTCTCTCATTCTTTTATTTTTTCCCCTACCTACTGCCTACTATCTACTATCTACTTTATCTCCCCCATCTTTGTTATCTTTATCGGTTTATATCCGGCAACCTTAACAAAGTAAATCCCGGATTTTAGTGTTTTTCCTATGATATTATCTTTTGGCTCTTCTACTAATTTACCCGTAATATCATATATAGTTATTTCCGCCTGAGGCGGATTATTCGTAGATTTGTTCCCCGAATAACTAATAACGGTTTTTTCAACAAACGGATTCGGATACGTTTCTATTTTTGATATTTGATTTTTTATATTTGATTTTTCCTCTACTCCTGTTCCCGTAGAATACCACACATCGCTATATGAAGCGCTATTATTAGCTCCACCTATTACCCACATTTTATTATCAAATGACAAAGCCGTATGCGCGGCTTTTGCTGCCCATCCAACCGTTCCCGTTGCCTGTGTCCAGTTTGCACCATCACTGGAATACCACACGTCATTAAAATAATTTAGAGTATCTTCCCCTCCGAATATCCACATTTTATCGTCAAAAACGGTTGCTCCAAAAAAGTCTCTCGGTGCCCATCCTGCTGCAGCGGTTGCTTGATACCAGTTTGCACCATCCGTAGAATACCATACATCATTGCAATCATTTCCGTCAACGGAAGCAAACCCTCCTATTACCCACATTTTATTGTCAAAAACAAGCGCCGAATGAGAAAACCTTTTTGACCATCCTGCAGCAGCAGTTGCCTGTGACCAGTTTGCACCATCCGTGGAATACCAGACATCGTTACAACCTGTTTGGTCAGCGGCTCCTCCAAGTATCCACATTTTATTGTCAAAAACTACGGATGCGTGC
>JAQTXJ010000008.1 GCA_028688815.1 bacterium
AGAGAACATATGCGGGGAAAACAAAAAGATGGATTACAGCGCAGTTCCGAATTGCATATTTTGCAGTCCTGAAATAGCATGTGTAGGAAAATTCGAGACTGAAGTAGAAGGGGGCAAAACCGGCAAATACAATTTCCAGGGAGTAGGAAAAGCACTATGTAGTGATGATACGGAAGGTTTTACCAAAATAGTATCGGATAAAGATGGGATAGTGAAAGGTATGCAGGTTATCGGGCCACACGCATCAGACCTTATTATGCTTGGAGTAATCGCGGTGCAAAAACAATTAAAAGCCGATGAGTTGGGTGAATTGATATATCCGCATCCTACTTTGTCAGAGTGTTTGAAAGAAGCTTTTGAAGATGTTTCCCAAAAAGCGGTTCACAAATTTTACAGATAAGTTACCGTCCCCTTTATTTCTCTCAAAAAAATACTCTAATTTAGATACACCTATTGAAACAGATATTACCGTTTATTAAATGATACGTTAATGTTTCCACCAAAGATTGTTTCTTTATCCGTTCTAAGCTCGCATAATTCCGTATCTATTTTCAACTGCCATTTGTGAATGTTTCTTATAACGGTTGTCCCTGTTTTTATATTTAGGCAACTACTTATGGGACTTAGCATAAAGTTGTTAGTCGGGAATTTTTCATTTTCTACTCTCGGAGCTTCAGCAATAGGCCAGGTATCGTTTATTGAAGCGGCTCCTTTTGTCGTACGTGTTACGCTCGTATATAAATCAAGGGATGGTTTTGCATGGAATGTCAATTTTGCAAATAACTCTTCAATATCCGGTCCCGAGGGATAACCTAACGGATAACCCCGATATTCATATCTTTGCCAGGGGTGAAAGTGATTATATGCCCATCTACTTATCTTTACGTATTCTAACTGGAAAAATGTTTTCTTCATTTTCAGAGGGTCGACTCCCCTGATTCCAACAAGTCCACCGATATGATTTGGTTCACCCTGTTCATCTTTCCCATACTGAAAATCATCCATTAGAAATTCACCGTATACGGCAAAAGAGTTGAGATTTATCTTCATATCTATATCCCATAATATATTGTGGTCCATTTCCGTGTGAATAAATTCGTAAGGATAGCTTAACGCCACCGGGTTAAGGTAGTACAGATCAGGAATTGCATTTTCGCCACCATATATGACTGCTTCTGTAAGTCCGATTTGTACCCTTCTGAATGGAGCATATTCCAATCTTCGCATTGACATAAAGCGTCTTGCGGTCAAAGTATCACTGTGAATGGTATCTCCAATAAAACTCAAACTTTCATCGGTAATGTTATCCAGTCTTGAGAACAGAAATGAGAGTTTAAACCTGCCACCGGTATAAGCCATAAAAAAAGCATCTAAAGAAGGCGCATTTCCTGATAACAATAAGTTATATCTTGTAGATGGCCCCATCGCAAATCTTTCCCTGCCAAATGTAGCTTCAAAGACAGAGTTATCAAATTTTATAAAAGCTCTTTCATAATCTGCAGCAAATTTGTCTTTGAATTTTGCCGTAGGCCAGATATTTTCATTTCCAAGTTTTATAATAGGCTGGACAATCATACTAAAAGGCGGTTTTTCATAAGGAATGAATAACCTTATTTTTGTATAGTTTATACTATCTTTAGTAGTTTTAATCGTAAATAGAGGCTGAGTTATTCTTGATTTCAGCCAATCGGGAGCTTTATCCATCGCGGTTTTTTGTATAAAGTAATTTTTTATATCTGTCGAAGAGATTAGACTAAAACCCCTGAGTTTCAATTCCTCAACGGTCTCTGTGGTAGATTCCTCTAACGGAACATATACTCCGAAAGCTGAAGACACATTTATCAATAATACTATGATGAAAAACGTTATTTTATTCATTGCTCCTCCTTATCAATTTTCTTATACAGTAAACTTATGGTTTGATAATTACTTTTATTGATTGTTTTGCATTATTTACCAACTGAAAACCTTTCAGGGTTTTTTCCAATGGCAATATGTGAGTTATCATATCTTTGACATTAATTTTATTTTTTTTAATAATTTCTATTGATTCTTTAAAGTCTTGTTCTACTGCAGCATAAGTGCTTACCATAGTTACATCTTTATTCCATAAATCAAAAAGCGGAAACGGGATTTGCACACCGGGTTCAGGAGGTGCAAAAAACAAAATCCAACCTTGTTTTTCCACACACCGGAGTCCCTGAACAAATGCGGGAACACTTCCTGCACAAACAATTACCCTATCCGCAAGGTTATTATTGTTTTCTTTAAGTACCATTTGTAAGACATTTTTCTTTGCTGATATTACTACATCCACACCGAATTTTTTTGCCATTGTTAATCTATATTCGTCTATATCCGTTGCAATAACTTTTTTTGCGCCTTTCAACTTTGCCAGTTGGATATGAAGCAATCCTGAGATTCCGCTGCCTATGACAAGAACGGTATTTCCTTTTTGGACATTTGCCATACGCTGTCCTCGCACAACACAGGCTAAAGGCTCGATGAAAGTTGCATCTTCAAAGGTTATTTCATCCGGTATAACATACACTCCTTTGCATTTGATATTTATCTGCGGGACTCGTATGTATTCCGAAAACCCGCCCGGGTCAAAATTTGTAGTTCTGAGAGTTTCGCATAACGTATGGTGTCCGCTGAAACAATATTTGCATTTATAGCAGGGAATATGATGAGATACAAAAACTCTATCGTTTTTTTTGAATTTTTTAACCTTCTTCCCCACCTCTGTTATGATTCCTGCTATTTCGTGTCCCAACACTCTCGGGGCTTTTTTGATTCTATACCATTCCATAACATCGCTTCCACAGATGCCACTGGCGATTATCTTTACGAGAAGTTCATTTTCGGTTATTTTTGGGATAGGTAGTTTTTCTATACGCACATCGTTATTGTTGTAATACATTGCCACACGCATAGTTGTTTGTTTATCCATATTTATTATACTAATTAACTAGCATAAAATGTCAAAGAAAAAACAGGAGAGAATTTTCATGATAGGAGTCCGTCTCTAAATGCCCGCATATAAGCGTATATTATATTAGATTTTAATTTTCTATCCCGTAGAAGCTCGTAAACCCTAATTGGAAATAACCTGAAAATATATGTACCAAAAACCTTAAAGAAAACTTTTTTTTCAAAATGTTTTCTTAAAACCCAAAGCCAATTTCTATGCCAGTAATAGATTAAATCCGTATTACTCCCGGAATATTCATTTATCTTTTCCGTGAGCAAGCGGGAACTTGTTGATATTTTGTGCCAGATAACGGATTCAGGAGAGACACAAACTTTGTATCCCGCTTCGCTTGCGCTTAGGCAATAATCGTCATCCTCGTGTATCAGGAAGAAAGACTCATCCATAAGCCCGATTTTTCTTATTACTTCCGTCCGTATTAACATACAACATCCGGGGATACTTTCTACTTCTTTTAGATTATCGTATTGCTTATTATCTATCTCATTACATCCTATAAGTTCCGTACCGCAATAAGGAACTTTTGCTTCCCGCATTATTCCTGCAACAAATCTTATTCCTATTGCCCATATTTTTTTCAATGAATTAGAGTAATATATTTTAGGGCCAACAATACCTATTTTTGAATCTGATTCGGCTAAATCTAACAGTTTATTTAAGAAATTTTTATCTACTATTATATCCTGATTAAGCAATAGGACATATTTTGAATTATTTTTAATTGCTTCTTTTATTCCAATATTCATTCCGCCAGCAAATCCGAGATTAGTTTTATTTTTGATTATTTGTATGGAAGGAAATTTTTCAACAATAAGCTGTAACGAATTGTCAGTAGATGCATTATCTACAATAAGAACTTTGCTCCAAGTTGTGTAATCCGGTGAGGATACCAAAGGAGAACAAGTAGAATTAAGTGAGTTCAAACACTCAATAGTATCATTTTTCCCGTTCCAGTTTAAGATTATGATGAAAACTTTCGTAACCATATATTTTTAAGGAATGCTATTTCCGACTTGTCAAAATAATTACTTCTTAATACGATATACAAATAAACGCCCATAAAAACAATACCTGATACTATAAAAATTTCAAAACCTTTCAAGCGGGAGAAGAATTCCAAATAGAAGAGAAGCGTCCCCATACGGCCAAGGTAAGTAACCAATCCCGCAACTATAGTAGCAATTAATGGTATTGCTACCGTATGTTTAAAGAAGAAAAAATTACTAATGTTCAGCCATTTATTAAAAAGGGCAATAAATACTATAGAGCCAATAAAAACGGCAATAGCGCCTCCAACTATTGTTCCCCAAAATCCGTATTTTATTATCAAAGGAACAGATAATCCGATATTTAAAATCAACATAACCATCCCGGATTTCAGCGGGATATCGGGTTTGCCGACACCAATAGCAATATTATATCCCATAGCAGTAATAAAATTAACCGTCATACCCGCTATGAGGATACGCATTACACCAATAGGAATACGGTGATTAGGCCCAAGCGAATATCCCATCCACAAAAACATAAACATTCCTGCGGTAAGAAACAAAAAAAGCATACAAGGGAAAATTATAAAATTAAAATATCTTGTTCCTTTAATATAAAAATTAACTAACTCTTCTTTTTTATGTGAGGCAGAGATTTCTGAAGTAGCGGGCATAATTGGTGCAATAAGACAAAACAACAAGCTTCTGAATTTATTAACTGCCCGTTGTCCAATTTCAAAAAGGCCTACCATATTTATAGAAAGAAAATGACCAATTAATAATTTATCAATGGAATCGTTTATAAAACCTGCTAATTCTGTTATTCTAACAACAATACCAAAACTCAATATTTTTTTGAAAACATCTTTATTTAATGGGCAAGAAAACAATTTCAATGGAGGATAGATTTTTATAGACACTATTAAGACTATCAAACTATCAATTATGGTAATTATTAAAGCATTAATCATAATTCCATGGAGTCCATAGCCCTTTTCCAGAAAAAGTATAGTTCCTGCAACATTTAATATCGATACATAAATATTAATTTTATTAATGATGCCAAACCTTTGTAATCCAACTAACAAAGTATGAAAAACACTAAATAAATTTTTTACACCAAAAGCAATTAAGCCTAATTTAAACGCGAAAAAGGCATTAGCTTTAAGTTCCGGGGTAATTTTAAAAAAACCAAGAATAGGATTTACAAGTAAAAGCCCGACAACAAGAATAAGTATTGATAAAAGCAAACAGATAAGAAAAACAACGTTTATTATTTTATTTATTTCGTAATGTTCTTTTTTTGCGTGAAATTCAGCAATATATTTAATAAGAGGCTGGTGAACGGCAACATCAGCCAAACTGAAATAAGATATTACTGCTCCGATAATTGCCCAGATACCAAAATTTGCTACTCCAATATTAATAATAATATACGGCGTAAGGAAAAAACTGACAAGAAGACTCCAGAAATATCCGACAGTATTAAAAGCAGTATTTTTTACGAGTTTTTTTATTATTTGAGTCATAGTATAAAGTTTTTCATCACTGCCCAGGTTACCAGCAGATTTATGCGAGGGTCCATTTTTTTCATTTATTTTTATATTTCTTTATTAAGTCAAGGAATGCTGATTCTACTATCCCCATATTTGTATATCTATCCCCGTATTTTTTTATAATTTCAGTATTTTTAAGAGATGCTTTTTCCATTAACAAAGGATTAGAAAGCGCTTTAATGATTTTGTCTGCCAGTTTCGCCGGATCATTTAGAGGTGTCAGGTAGCCATTAACGCCATTTTTTATCCATTCTCTATTGCCTATAATATCCGTTACGACCGGGAAAGCACCGCAAGACATAGCTTCTAATAAGGTAACGGAAGTAGAATCAGAAAAAGAAGTAGAAACATAAACGGTAGATTCGCCTAACAGACTTGCGAGTTTTTGTTCCGAAAGAAAAGGGACAAATTCTATTTTAGATTGAAGCCCTAATTTCTTAACAAGCGAAAATATTTTTTCTCGATAGGATCCCATATCAAGCATTACGGGTTTAACGTTGCACTGAGAGATCACAATAGGAAGTGCATTAACAAAGAGTTCCGGATTACAGACATATTCAAGTCTTCGCATATATACGACTTTAGGCGGTAATGTTTTTTTTAGTGGTTTAAAAACAGGTGTATCTATACCAATGGGTACATTTAAGATCCGGCTATAGGGAATACCAAATTTATTGACAGCATCTTTGAGAATTTTTCCATCAGTAGTAATAAGATCCGCCTTATTTAGTGTGTATTTTATTCTTGCTTTTCTAAGAATTCCCTTACGAGGCGGTTCAAGGACATCCGAGCCAAAGCAGGAAACAACAAGAGGTCTTGCTCCAATAATAGCAGATAAAAAACCATAATTTGGAACAAAGTGAGCATTTATAATATCCGGGTTAATAGATTTAATCAAAGAAACAATTTTACCAATTGATAAAGGGTATTTAATAAATCCGGGTAATTGTTTTGATGGGATAGTATGCTCTATTCCAGATGTCCCGATACTATTTTGCAAGGAAATCAGATGGACTTCTGCCCCACGATTTTTAAAATAATTCACCCAATTCCCAGCATGGGGATAACTTGCATCTCCCAGAACACATAGTTTCATGGCAAAAAGCTTTTGAACAAAGAGCGCATTTGTTGTTTTTCCAAGGAAGAGAATAGCGAAGGATTAAGAAGAAATAACCCGTAGGATACAGTTACAAAAGAGCTTAGCATAATAAGCTCCATTTTATGGTCACTAAAATAAGGTATCCTGAAAACAAAGTAGGTTATTAAACCTACAATAACGCCAGTCCCTATTATTTTATAAAAGAATATGGGATTAAATTTCAACGAAGTATGTAGTTGAACTACCCATACAATATTATATATTAACGTAGCAAAAGTAGCTATCAAGTAAGCCATACCTACGCCTGCGATTTGGAATTTTTGGATTAAAATCGTAACACATATTATGTATACCAAAACCCATATAATGGAGGATATCAAGTTAAATATAATTTTCCCGGTAGCCCTCATAGCCGTAGATATTGGAGCATATACAGCGGAAAGAAGGATAGAGATTCCCAGGAAACATACGGTAGAAAAAGCGCCTGAATAAGCTTGAGTAGATACGGTTCTTAAGATAAGTTTTCCTCCCGTTAAAATTATGATTACAAATATTATACTTATAACGAAGAGTAATTTTATAAGCAATTCTAATTTTTGTCCCAGAACACTCTTTTCGCCCTGTTCCCAGTAGTAGGTAATTTCCGGACTTGCGGCTTCCAGAGGGATATCCAGGATTCGCCTTGCAAAACTTGTCACTTTATCTGCCATAGCAAACATAGCAACAAATTGCATACCAAGAAAATACCCTATAATTAATCTATCCAGGAAGTAAGTGAGAGAAACCAAAAGTCCCAGAAAGATAGCATATTTCCAGTAAGGAAGTATTTCTTTTAAGGATAATGCAGGATTAAAAGACAAGCATTTAATTTGATTAAACAATAAAATCAATCCCAGTACAATACTAATGGAAGATGCAAACATATAAATCATAAGTAAAACATGGGAAGACAAATAATTACGGAATAAAAATATCAATAACGTTAACGATAGTAGATAAAACAAATTTAACAGGGTAGAGTAGTGCATCTTTCTTAATCCATTAAAGGCAGTAAAAATAAGAGTAAAATAAGCAACTACTGAAAAGGCAATATAACTAAAAGAAAGGTATGTTCCTATAGTAACATCTTTATAAATAAAAAGTCCTAACTTGTAACCAAAGAAGAAGAGTATTATATATACCAAAATAGTTATTAAAAAATAGCATCCCGACAAAGAAATAAACAGGGAAGAGAGTTTTTTTCTATCCTCCATAGCATGAAATTTCGGCAAGTATCGAACAAGGACAAAAGGAATACCGAGAAGAAGAATTCCTGAAATAAGTTGTCCAAAAGCGCTCAAAGTAAAAAACGTGCCTAACTCGTTGGGACTAAGATAGAGTGATAAGATTTTGATTTGCAAAAAACCTAAAACAGCACTTAAAATAAATGAAATATATAAGAAAAAGGTGTTACGGGCAACTTTCATAAAAGAATTTATAAAACCTCAAGATAACTGTTTAAAATAGCTACAAAAATAAAAAAGTCAATAGGTTTCTTTATTTCTTTAGGGAAGAAAGAAAATTTGTTAAAATAATAGAGATGTCGGAACATTAGAACGAAATACTCTACATGGAATTAAAAAACTTGACTTACTTAGTTAAATCATTATTTTTACTTAGGAAAGCTAGTTTATTACCGAGGATTAATAAGTATTAAGCTTAATTTGAGTTTATAATCAAAAAAACCTATTTTAAAGAGTAAATAGTTCAGATAAAACTTATGCCGGGAATTGTTGGAATTTTCTCAAAACAAGATGAAAGAACAAATTTCAACAAAATGATAGATTTGTTGAAACATGAGAACTGGTATAAAACAGACAAATATGAAGAAGGAAATATATATATTAGCAGAATTCATTTCGGAGTATTTAATCCTTCTTCTCAACCCGTATTTAATCAAAAAAGGGATATAGTTTTATTTTTGGATGGCAAAATTTATCCCGGCACCGAGAACGATGCCGAGTTCTGCTTAGCATCGTATGAAAAGAATGGAATTGAATTTGTAAAAAACCTAAATGGAACATTTTTTATCGTTATTTACGAATTAAAAAGTAAAAAATTAATTCTAGTGAATGACAGGTATGGTTTTTTCCCTTATTATTATAGTTTACAAGGGGAGAGATTTGCATTCTCGCCGGAAGCAAAATCGATTTTACAAACAGGTTTAAATAGAAAGATAAATATGGAAGCGTTGGGGGAATATCTTTCTTTTGGAATGTTTTTGGGAGACAAGACTATTTTTGAAGGGATTCATCTTTTGCCTGCAGGAACAATGCTTATTTACGACAAAAATAATATTCACTTAAAAAAATACTGGGAGTTTAAGTATCAATGCGATTACAATATTTCCGAAAAAAGATATGTTGAAGAGTTAGTAGAGACTTTCCGCACAGGCATAAATATGCAATTAGAGGACAACCTAAGGTACTGTATGGAGCTTAGCGGGGGATTGGACTCCAGATGCATTGTAGGGGCAATAAACGGAAGAAACAGGGGAAAAGTTTTCGCCCTTTGTTTTGGCGAAAAATCATGTGACGAGATAGTTATAGCAAGAAAAGTAGCAGACAAGTGCAATCTAAAATTTATAACAGAGAACGTATCTCCCCAAAACATCATAAATAATGCTAAAAATATAGTTTATTTAAGTGAAGGGCGGCAGCATATTGGTGTAAGTTATTTTTTCTCGATATACGATAGAATAAAAAAGATATCGGATGTTTATATCGGTGGGTTCGCAACAGACATTCTTCTGAGTGGTAGATTTTCGCGACGCATACTAAAAGGGTGTGAGTCGCATCCGCAATTATTTGATAAGTTGTTCAATTGGTCTCGCTTGTTTGATCAGCACGAAATAAACAAATTATTTAATTCTAATTATAAAAACAACATTAATGAAGCAGTGCATTCATCTTACAAAGTAGAATGGGAAAAATCCTATGATAAAGATTTGACCAATACTGTCGACAATTATTTTTTTCGAACAAGATTTACTTATTCCAACAGCAGATTGATGGAGTTTTCTTGTCCTTCGTCGGATAATGCGTTTGTAGATATCGCATTAAAAGTACCTCCGGAAATCAGATTTTACCATAGGCTTTATCGGAAATTTATGGAAGTTCTGTCTCCGGATTTATCAAAAATAGCATATCAAAAAACGATGTTGCCTCTTTACTTCCCAACATATTTATGGAAACTTGGCTTATCATATCAAGTCGGAAAACAGAGAGCAACGAATCTTATATGCAAACTATCTTCCGGAAAAATATCTTTGCCAAACCATCACGGGTATGTATTTTTCTCTGACTGGATAAGAAATAACGAAAATTTTTCTTCTTTTTTAAAAAAAACGGTACTTAATAAAGAAGCAAGGATGAACGAGTTCTTTGATAGAAAATATATTGAAAATTTATTTTATTTACATAAAACAGGGAAACAGGACAATTCTTCTAAACTGCTCTTTTTAGCAACGATAGAATTTTTGCTTCAAATCTTTTTTGACCAAGATAAAGAAGTAGAGAATCCTATGTTTAGTACAAAGCCGTTATAACATATTATACAAGTTTATCAAAACCATCAAACAGAAAGTTCATATAATAGAAAAGGGGAAAAGTAAACTTTTCCCCTTTTTAAACTATATAGATCAACTTTATTTTTAAAATAATCCCTGTATCCTTCCTGTTTTCAGGTCAACATCAACTCTTTTGAATGCCGGGTCAGATGATAACCCTGGCATAGTCGGGAAGTTTCCCGTAAGCGGGTATAAAAATCCTGCACCAACACAAGCTTTTATATCACGCACTTTCAAGCGCCATCCTTTAGGAGCACCAAGAATAGATGGGTCATGGGTTAATGAAAGATGTGTTTTAGCCATATTAAGAGTTAATTTATTGTATCCGAGTTCAGTATACAATTTAATCTTAGTTTCGGCAGCCGGCTCATAATCAACGCCATCAGCGCCATAAAGTGTTTTCGCAGTAGCTTCTATTTTTTCCTTTATAGAAGCTTCCTCCGAGTATAGGAATTTAATTTTCGATGGTTTATCTGCGGCTTTGATTACTGCTTTAGCCAAATCAACAGCACCTTCTCCACCTTCTCCCCATGCATTATGTGGGACTGCATCGTCAGCACCTAATTCAATGGCAAGTTTACGAATCAATTCGACTTCTTTATCAGTATCTGAAGTAAACTTATTAATAGCCACTACAGCATTAACTCCGTAAGATTTAACTATATTTATATGTGCGGCAAGGTTGGATCTGCAACCTGCTTCAAGAGCAGGTAAATTTTCTTTTTCAGCAAATTCTTTAATCTTGGAATAAGACATTCCCGGTCTCATATGAAACGCCCCGCCATGCTGTTTAAGAGCTCGGACGGATGAAACGATAACTGCGCAATCTACTGTTAAACCCGGGGTTTGGCGCAATTTCACATCCATTAATTTAGCAAATCCGCAATCTGCGCCGAATCCACTTTCACTAACTACATAATCACAAAGTTTCAATCCGACAAGACTGGCAAGCGCGGAATTGTTCCCGTGCGCTACATTAGCAAACGGGAATCCGCTGCAAATAACGGGATGATTTTCCGTTGACTGAACTAAATTTGGTTTAATGGCATCTACCAACAATGCGGTCATAGCTCCTGCGACCTTTAAGTCTTCACAAGTAACCGGTTTGCCATCATAAGTAAAACCAATAACTATTCTTCCTAATCTTTTTCTTAAATCAGCTAATCCACTGGTAAGAGCATGAATAGCTGCGGTTTCAGTAGCTACAGTAATAGAATACCCTGTTTGACGGGGATAACCATTAAGTTTTCCACCAATTCCGACTATTATATCTCTTAATGCTCTGTCATTAAGGTCAACACATCTTGGCCAGGTAATACTAAGAGGATCAATATTGAGAGGATTTTTTAATAATATACTTGTATCTATTGCTGCAGCGCATAAATTATGAGCTGTTTCAACAGCATGAATATCTCCCGTAAAATGCAAATTAATGTTTTCCATAGGAAGCATTTGAGAGTATCCTCCACCACAAGCTCCACCTTTAATGCCAAAAGTTGGTCCCTTGGAAGGTTCACGTAACGCATTGCATACATTAACACCAAGTTTAGCCATAGCCTGTCCGATACCAAGACTAGTAACCGTCTTTCCTTCTCCAAGTGGAGTTGGAGTAATTGCCGTTACCGTAATAAATTTTCCATTAGGTCTATTTTTTAATCTTTCAAGAACCTTGGAATAATCAATTTTTCCCATATATTTTCCATAAGGTTCAATTTCATCATCTTTAATTCCCATCTTCTTTGCAATATCTGTTATTGGTAAGAGTTCTGTTTCCTGTGCGATATCAATATCACTTGGCACAGGATATCTTCTTTTTACAGCCATCTCTCCTCCTAGTTTATATGTGACCCGATAAAACTGATAATAAAATGTTCATTTAAGTAACCCTGCCGTTCTCTCAGCAGATTCTACTGTATTCATAAGTAACATAGTAACGGTCATTGGTCCAACACCGCCTGGTACCGGTGTAATAGCTTCTGCTTTCTCCTTCATTGCTTCAAAATCACAATCTCCAACAAGTCTGAACCCTTTCGTAGCAGTTGGATCCGGGACTCTATTTACCCCGACATCGATAACTACACAACCTTCACGAATCATATCGGCAGTTATTGCTTTTGGAACGCCCATAGCTGCAACTAAAATGTCTGCCTGTTTTGTAAAATAATGTAAATCCTTAGTTCCCGTATGACAAACCGTTACCGTAGCATTAGCGCCTTTTTTCTTTTGGATAAGGAGAGCAGCAAGAGGTTTTCCGACGATATTACTTCTACCGCAAACCACTACGTGTTTTCCTTCCGGACTATATCCACTTCTTACCAGTAATTGTAAAACTCCATAAGGCGTGCAGGGTAATGGACAAGGTTCTCCTCTTAATAATTTACCAACATTTACCGGGTGAAAACCATCCGCATCTTTTTCAGGAGAAATAAAATTAATTATTTTATCGGTGCTAATGTGTTTAGGCAAAGGCAATTGAACTAAAAAACCATTAAATTTTGGATCTTTATTAAGCCTGTCAACCACTTTTAGAACTTCTTCTTCGGGAGTATCTGCAGGGAAATTAATAGTTTGCTCAAAAATGCCGATTTCGGCGGAACCTTTTGCTTTTGCCGTAACATAAGAGACAGAAGCCGGATCTTCGCCAACTAATACAACTCCCAATCCCGGGGTTATGCCTTTCTCTTTTAATTTTTGAACTCTTACCTTTAACTCTTCTCTCACCAGAGCCGCCACTTCAATGCCTTTTATAATTTTTGCTGACATCTACGCCTCCTTTTTTAATACGATTAATTTACATTATAAATTATCTTTCAACATAAGCAAAAGAATAAATCTGTCAAGTATAAAAAGACTATAGGATTTTTGTTATTAAGGAATAATTTCTATAATTTTAAAGGGAAGAAATACAATATGAATTATTTATTGAAATATTGTTAATATTCATATCTATGGGCATAGATATTTAGCATTAGCCCAATCATTGCAAGGGAGACTAACATATTCGACCCCCCATAACTTACAAATGGCAATGGGACACCTACAACCGGCATAACACCAGCTGCCATACCTGTATTTACTATTACCTGAAAAACGATAATTCCTGCTATACCTATAGCAAGGTACCGATTAAAATTTGAACGGGAAGCTTTTGCAATTAGGATACTTTTTAGCACCAACAAAAAGAAGAAAAAAAGCAATGCGAAGCATCCAACAAAACCAAATTCTTCAGATACAACCGCAAAAATAAAATCAGTATGTGCTTCAGGTAAAAAATCAAATCCTTTTTGTGTACCTTGCATAAACCCTTTTCCTAAAAGTCCACCTGAACCTATGGCAATTTTAGATTGTTTTATTTGCCAACCCATACCCTGTGGATCTTTAGAAGGCACAATAAAACTCTCTATTCGCATTTTCTGGTACGGTTTTAAAAAATGATTCCACACAATAGGGGTTAAACTTCCGCATATTAGGTTAATCAAAAATATTGTAATAATTTCATTTAATGGAACTCTCCTCCAGTATAATATTAGTAACATAAGAATTAAATATATTGCAAGAGATATCCAATGTGCGCCTGCAATAATCGCAATAACCGGAGACACAAGAGTAAAAAGATATAACCATGGCGTCCCTTTATAAAAAGGCAGAAACCCTGCAAGAAAAATAAAAACAAGAGAACTGCCAAGATCCGGCTCTATCAATATGAGTAAGCAAGGCAGTATGCAAAGGGCTATTGGAACAATAAGATTCCGCAATTTCTTTACCTCAAATTTTTTATTTGACATAAAGCTTGCGATCAAAAAAATAGTCCCAAGTTTTGCAACTTCAGAGCCTTGAAGCTGGAAGAAACCTAATTTAAGCCATCTGTGAGTCCCCCCGGGTCCACTTCCTATAATACGAACAACAATTAGTAAAAAAATTGAAGCAACGTAAAATATACTCGAAAACATATTTAGATATTTTAGTGGGAAAAGGTAAAATATAGTACAACCAATAAGTCCAAGGATTACCCATGTAAGTTGTTTTGGGAAAAGATTTATATTTGCACTATAAACTGTAGTTAAGCCGCTTCCAATTATTAAAAAACTTAAAAACAGGAGAATGAAATCAAATTCTTTTAATCTTTTTAGAAACATTTTTGGCGAAACAAGTTGAAAGGTTATTTTTTATAAGTTTAAGTTTTTCCGATAAAAAAGATAACAAAGGGAATTAAATTATTTAGTACCGTTTTGAACTCTTTGAAAATACTCAATAGTATTTTTTAATCCCTGTTCCAGTAGCACTTCAGGTCTCCAATTTAATTTTTCTTTTGCAATGCTTATATCCGGGCGTCTTACTTTAGGATCATCTATAGGTAAATCGCAATAAGTAATTGAGCTTTTTGACTTTGTAAGTTTTAATATAATCTCTGCTATATCAGTCATATTTAATTCATTCGGGTTTCCTAAATTAACAGGCTCATTGGTTTGACTGTTCATTAATTTCCATAATCCATTGACAAGATCGCTGACATAGCAAAAACTTCTTGTTTGTTTGCCATTGCCATAAACGGTTAACGCTTCACCTTTAAGCGCCTGACTTATAAAATTTGGGACCGCCCGTCCATCATCTATTCGCATCCTTTCCCCATAAGTATTAAATATACGGGCAATTCTGGTATTTAACTTATGAACTCTATGATATGCCATTACCATAGCTTCCGCATATCTTTTCGCTTCATCATAAACCCCGCGAGGGCCTATAGGATTTACATTTCCCCAGTAAGATTCGGGTTGAGGATTACATTCGGGATCTCCATATACTTCGGAAGTAGAAGCCAATAAAAACCCCGCTTTTTTAATTTTTGCGAGACCAAGAGAATTGTGTGTTCCAAGTGCACCTACTTTTAAAGTCTGTATCGGATAACGGTTATAATCAACGGGTGAAGCTGGCGAAGCAAAATGCAATACCCAATCTACCGTTTCATTTATACTTAAATGTTTTGAAACATCCTGTTCTACAAGTTTAAAATTTGGATTTGAATGAAACTCCGCAATATTTTCTCGTCTACCAGTAAGAAAATTATCAATACAAATTACTCTATGCCCTCCCTTTAAGAAAAACTCACTCAGATGAGAGCCAATAAACCCTGCGCCACCGGTAATTATTATGTTCATAGATTTATCCTCATTCCATCATTTGCCGCAACTACTTTAACTCCCAACTCTTTAGAAATTTGTTCTGCAAGTACCCACGGTTTAGCTTTTAACATTGTCATACCAAAATGAGTCAGTATAGTAAGCTTTGGCTTGTTTTTTTTTATTATCTTTATAGCATCATCTAAACACAAATGATATACGACCGAAGAATCTTTTCTCGCAACATTTAGTATAAGGACATCCCCTTTGTAATAATCGGGCAATAAATCGAAATAATTTGTATCCGTTACATAAGAAATTGTATGTTCTTTCCCAATAAAGTTTATGCCGAAGGTGTCTTCAGCGTGCAGATGTTTCACAGGCGTTTCAATAGAAATATTCTTTAATGTATATTTTCCCTTTTCAATTAGCACCTGTATGTCTTTCACATACCCCCGTATATATCTTAATATTACAGGATCCTCTTCCAAAGCATTTAATGGAGCAAAAACAGTACCACGTATATTGTACCCTCCATCTGTCATTGCTTCTATCATCACATTTATATCTGCAGAATGATCAAGATGGCGATGCGACAATATTATACCGTCAAGTTTTGTAGGGTCAAGTTTGGGTCTACTTTTTACACATTTTACGAGCGAACCGGGTCCTGGATCAACAAGGATTTGCGTATCATCAAGAGTAATCCAAATTCCACCTGAAGCTCGTAATTGTTTTGCAACTGTTACTCTTGCTCCTGCTGTCCCGAGAAATATAATTTGATCCATTATTAAGGTACGGGGTCACAACCTCCAATATGCCAGGGGTTACATTTTAGGATTCTCCAGATACCTAAAGCAAATCCTTTTAGTACTCCATATTTTTCTATAGCTTCAATCGTGTAAACCGAACAAGTCGGATGAAACCTACAGGAATGTATCAGAAAAGGTGAAAAATATATATGATAAATTTTTATAAAAAATATAAATATTTTATGCATTAATTTAGTAAAAATTAATATATCATATTTGAGAAATTGCAACTTATTTTTTATAATAAATACTGATTTATATTTTTCGTAGGATTTACCTGCTTCGTAAGACAAGTTAATTTTTTTGATTATTGAGATTTTTTTAATGTGAAGAACAATCGAATTATATCTGCAGATCGAACCCCACCAATCCGTTTTGCTTGGGCCAACGTTACAGGTTTGATTTTTGACAATTTTTCACAAGCTTCTCGTGAAAGTCCCTTTACTTTATAAAAATCAAATCCCTGTGGTATTTCGTAAGATTCCGATTCATTAAATTTTTTTACTAACGCGTGTTCTCTTTTTATATAACCTTCATATTTTACAAAAAACTCAAGTCTTATTTTTTCGTTACCGTTAAGTTTTTCGATAAATTGTTCGATCATTTCTATTTTTATTTCGGGTCTTTTTAATATTTGAAAGGCGGATGAGGATTTCGCTATCGGCATAGAATTGTTTTCTTTTAATATAGGGTTTATCGATTCCGGTTTTAATTGTGTAGATTTAAGTTCGCGTAATTTAACTTTAACGCTTTCCACTAATTTTTGAGTTTTATTATATTCTTTTTTAGGGATAAGTCCAAATGCGAGTCCATATTTCATAAGTCTTTCGTCTGCATTGTGTTCCGGGAGGATAAGTCTGTGTTCTACGCGTGATGTAAACATTCTATACGGTTCCAAAATCTCTTTTGTAGATAAATCATCCGCTAAAACTCCAATATATGCTTCGTAACGAGGCAGTATAAATTGTGGTTTACCTTTTACTTTTAATGCTGCGTTTATTCCTGCTATCATCCCCTGTGAAGCGGCTTCTTCGTAACCGGATGTCCCGAGTATTTGTCCCGCAAGGTACAAGTTTTTTATTATTTTCGTCTCAAGAGAAGGGTATACTTGCACGGGGAGAACAAAATCATATTCAATTGCATAACCGGGTCTTATTATTCTCACTTTTTCGAGTCCGGGGATTGTATGCAAAAAGTCTAATTGCACGGTTTCAGGCAAAGAAGTTGATACTCCATTCAAGTAACATTCATTAGTATCAACACCGTCAGGTTCTATAAATACCTGATGGGAAGTTTTCTCTTTAAAACGAACACATTTATCTTCTATAGAAGGGCAATATCTTGCGCCAATTCCTTTAATTATTCCACTATATAAAGGGGAGGATTTAAGATTCTGTAAAATTATTTTTTGAGTTAATATATTTGTATGGGTAATATAGCAGGGACAAGCTGTTGGGTTATTCTTTTTTGTTCTATGAGAAAAGCGATGGGCTTTTTTATCGGGAGATTGTTCGATTGTTTTATCAAAATCTATAGTCCTGATATCAACTCTTGCAGAAGTTCCCGTTTTTAATCTTCCCAATTGAAATCCCAATTTTTTTAATGAATTAGAGAGTTCCGTGGAAGGCAATTCCCCCATCCTGCCGGACGGGTAGTTTTTAAGACCAATATGTATAAGTCCATTTAAAAAAGTTCCAGTCGTAATAATTATAGTATTCGCAAAATATTCCATACCGGAAGCGCTTACTACGCCTATCGCACATTTTTCTGTTCCTTTTTTCGATGTGGTAATAATTTCAATTGCTTCCTCTTGTTGCACGTGTAAGTTTTCAGTATTTAGGATAATTTTTTGCATTGTTTCGCGGTATTTTTTTCTATCTACCTGAGCACGCAGGGATTGAACGGCAAGTCCTTTTTTTGTATTAAGCACTCTATAACCTATAGAAGCTATGTCTGAAACGAGACCAATTTCTCCACCAAGCGCATCAACTTCAAAAATCAATTGTGATTTACCAAGACCGCCCATTGAAGGATTACAGGAGAGCTGACCGATGGTATCAAGATTGAGCGTCAGCATTAACGTATTTAATCCCATTCTTGAAGCAGCGAGTGCTGCTTCGCAACCTGCATGTCCTCCGCCGACAACTATACAATCAAACTTATCCATATCATTATGGAACTTAACTCAAAACCCTGAAACTGCAACAAAAAAATTAATTCTTTTGTTGTAGAGATAGTATTGATTTATCCTATCTTTATTTCTGGAATATATTTAGATATCCGGGTTTAAGAATAAAGTTAAGCACCGAATTTACTAAGTTTCAATGCGTTAGCTAACATTAATGGCAATGCCTGAACGGCGCCAAATCTACCGAGCAATCCTTTTGCGCATTCGAGTTCGGTAAATCTTTGTGCTGCATCCGGAATTACCCATTTAGAAGAAATTAAAAACGGGTTTGGGTGCCATGAATGGGCTTTTAACATTGCAGGCGTAGAATGGTCTCCTGTTATTACAAGCACATCGGGATTAAGCTCTAATATTTGTGGCATATGTCCATCTACTTCTTCTATTATTTTTACTTTTGATTCAAAATTTCCATCTTCGCCATAAGAATCAGTTTTTTTGATATGAAGATAGAAGAAATCGTATTTTTGCCAGTTGTTTTTTAGAACATTTATTTCATCTGATATAGTTGGTCCCGTTTCAAGAACATCCATTCCAACTAATTTGGCCAATCCACGATACATCGGGTATGTAGCAATTGCGGCGGGCGTAATCTTAAATCTTTCTCCCATAGTTGATATGGCAGGTGGCTTGGCAAATCCGCGCAGAAGCACCATATTTGCAGGTGGTTTTAAAATAGATTTTATCTGGAGCACAAAAGCATTTATAACTCTTGCAGTTTTTTCCGCTTCAGGAACAATTGGTTTACACTCAAGAGGAAGGGCACCTTCTTTTTGAGGATCAGTTTCCGTTATCCTGTCATCAAGTCCTTCTCCTCTTAACACAAGTACAAATCTATGTTCTTTTCCGGCAGTAATTTCAAATTTTATGCCTTCTACCGGTTTAATATTTGATTGCAATAATGCGCATATTTTTATATTCTCTTCGGTTGCTATTCTGCCTGCCCTACGGTCTGTAATTAATCCTTTATCATCAACCGTAGCAAAATTTCCCCGTGTTGCGATATCATTTGGAGTCAAAGTTATGCCTACGCCAAGAGCTTCAAGGACTCCCCTGCCAATTTGATATTCTACCGGATCATATCCAAACAACGAAAGATGTGCAGGCCCGGAGCCTGGTGTAATACCAGAGGAAATCGGATCAGTAAGTCCTGTCATTGCACTCTTAGTAAGTTTATCAAGATTTGGAGTTCTTGCGGTTTCAAGTTCAGTTTTACCATTTTGTGGGATGCCACCCACACCATCAAGAACGAGCAATAAAATCTTTGAATCTGTTTTTATAGTTAATTTTTCTATCATAATAACTATGTTTATAATAATCTGAGTGTAATGTCAAGGAAAAATCGAATGAGATTTTTCCTATCCAAAATCAACATTTTCACCTAATAATTTTAACATTTTAAAAAATAATCACAAATTTTTTATTTGCCTTGACAAACTGGAGCATTGGCTACATATATAATATTGAAATTGGAAGTATAGGGGGGAAAATGAAAAAAGTTATAAGTATAATTATTGTTATGTTTTTTATGGTATTAAACGTTTCTTATGGAAGGACCGTAAGTTTTGATAGGATCACGGTTGATTCTTTACAAAACGGACCACATGGTATGTGGGCAGGGAACATAGATGGGACAAGCCCTCAGTATGAACAAGATATTTTTGCAACGATTGGTTCCGACGGCAAATCTGTATGGTATGGAAATGGCGGAGCAGGTATAAGTTGGTCAACTCAAAATCTTATCTGGGACCCGTCTTATTTTGACTATGAAATAGCCGGTTGCGATATGGATAATGACGGCGATATAGATGCGGTTTCTTGTCAGGTTAAAACTTCCGGAAGTGAAGACGGAAGTATTGCCATTCATAAAAATAATGGGAATGGAACATCGTGGGCTACAACAACGTTAATGAATGTTAATGGTCGCTTCAGGCAAATGCGTGTTTACGATATAGACGGGGATGGAGATTCCGATATTGTTGCCACCGTAAACAGCGCACAAAGTTTATTTATTGCTGAAGACCAGGGATTATACTGGTTTAGAAATGACGGTGGAAGTTTTACTTCTTTTTATATAGGACAGGCAAATTGCTGGAAGATTGATTGTTTTGATGATGATGGGGATGGACATATGGATATAGTAGCAGGGGAGTTTTATCATGGTTATGTTGCATCCGGGACTTCTGCACCTTGCAGACTGCTTTTATATAAAAACAACGGGGCTGAAAGTTTTACCGAAGTGGTAATAGATAATACTTTTCCTAATGGCACTGAATCCGGGGTATCCGGTGTAAGATGTTACGATTTTGATAAAGATGGGAATACGGATATAGTATGCGGAGATGTAACAAATGGAATTTTCTATCTCTATAAAGGCACAGGGGGGGGCAATTTTACAAAAAACACCATAGCGAGTAATTGTGTTGGAATTGACGGGATTGACATAGGAGATTTTAATACTGATGGGAAGATGGACATAGTGGTTGCCGGACGTAATTATTGGCTCAGATGGTATGAAAATGATGGCTCTGCAAACTTCACAAGTCACGCCATTGATGCGCAATACCAATTGTTTGACCTGCCTTATGTTTCTTATTTCGACGGGGATACCTGTCCGGATATAGCATTATCGGAAGCATCGAGTTCTGTCGGCCACATATTTGCCTACCTGAATCCCTGTATAGGTGGCTCGGTGGAAGAAAATACAAAAACGGAAGCGCCTACCTTTACTATAAAACCTAATATTGTAAATCAGAATTCCAATGTAAAAATTCAGTTTTCAGTGAAGGATATTTCTACTGTAAATTTGAGCATTTATGATATAACCGGAAAAACAATAAAGACATTGATTAATGAACATAGAACTCCGGGATGCTACGAAACTAATATAGACGCAAAAAATATAGCAAACGGCATTTATTTTATGAAGCTCAAAGCCGGTAATTATCAAAACATACAAAAGCTAATCATAGTTAAATAAAGTTTACTTTTTGTATAAAGATAAAAGCTAAATCAAATATACAGGAATTAAGAATTAGTTGACAACTCTTATTTCTACTATAAATTCCCAATTTATCAGGTGCCAGGGTAGCTCAGTGGTAGAGCAGCGGTTTTGTAAACCGCAGGTCGGGGGTCCGATTCCTCTCCCTGGCTTTTATATTTTGAAGAACTCAGCAGCGTTCCGAGTTGTTATCTCTGACACAATATCTTCCGAAAGATTTTTTATTTCAGAGATTTTACTAACGGTAAAAACTAAATTTTGAGGTTCATTTCTCTTGCCTTTTTCAGGACCAAGAACAGGCGCATCGGATTCCAACATAATTCTATTTATATCAATTGATTTTACAAGCTTTTGTTTCTGGGGTGAATTTACTATAGAAGGCGGTATAGAAAAATAAAATCCCTGTTTTGCCGCTTCCAATGCCCAACCTACTTTACCATCATAACTATGCATCAACACATTAGAATACTTTTCTTCTAATAGTATTTCAATAGCATATTTCCCGGCACTTCTCGAATGAACTATTAACGGCAAATTCATTTCTTTCGCAAAATTAATCCATAATCTGAAAAACTCTTTTTGTTTTTCACGTTGTTCTCCCTCTATCCAATAATAATCCAATCCTATTTCGCCTATTCCCACAATATCTTTTTTTCTCTCTCTTATAAAACTCTGAATTTCTTCTATCACCTCCAGGGCGGGATGTTCCATTTCTTTTTCATCCACTATACAAGGATTACATCCCACAGTCATATAAACAAAACCTTTATACTTAGAAAACATTTCCATTGAGATTTGGGCATCTTTTAAGTCAAGTGTGGATGTTATAATTTTTTTCACGCCAACTTTCTTTGCATTTTCAAGCACATCTTCCCTATCGTTATCAAATTCTTTATCCTGTAAATGCGAATGAACATCTATAAGTTCCATCAGTTATCTAACTTCAACAGATTTTTTATCATTTGTTCGTTTATATCTTTTAAGCTTTTAACAATAACGTCTGCAGATGAGAAATCTATTCCTTTATTGTATTTATTTGGAGCCGCGATACATTTAATTCCTGCTCTTTTAGCCGCTTCCAAGCCAACAATTGTATCTTCAAGAATAATACATTCACATTTTTTTAGTTTCAATCTTTTGAGCGCCAAAAGAAAAACATCGGGTTCCGGTTTGCCGCAAGAAACTTCATCCCCACTTGCAATCGCATCAAATTCATTTATTATATTCAACCCGGTCAATGCGCTTTCTACCCATTTACGGTGTGATGAAGACGCAACTGCTTTTTTTAGCCCCAATTTATTTACCAATCTTAGCACATTAAATATTCCGGTTACGGGTTTTACGCCATATTTTTCTAATAGTTTTTTACATAATTTAGTTCTTTCTTTTAATAATTCCTCGGGTGTTTCAGAAAAATGCAAAGTTTCTTTCATCAGTCTCATACTAAGTATTCCGCCTCTGCCCATAACTTCTCTTTTGAGTTCCATCGTAAATCTTTGTCCTCTTTTTTTCGCCATTGTATTCATTGCTTCAAAATAGATAGGCTCCGTATCAACTATAACGCCATCCAGATCAAATATAAAACCGTAATTACTTTTCTTCATATGTATTCACTGTTTCATATATGAAACATAAGTAAATGTCAATGAGTTTTCCAACTCTGCGGTTTATTTTATCTTGACTAAATTGATATAATGAATATATATTCAAGATAAATAAAATGTTTACAGGTTTAGTGGAAACAATAGGTCAAATAAAGAGTTGTGTCTCTTTTGATGGTGGAAGAACTTTTAAAATCCATACGCCTGAAGGTTTTGCTTCTAAAATAAGCGAAAGCATTGCAATAAACGGAGTATGTTTTACCGTAACAAAACAAATAAACACTAATGAATTTGAAGTTTTTGCAAGTCCTAACACTTTATCAAAAACTAATTTTCGTCTGTCCCGCACAGGACAGTTCGTTAATATCGAGCGAGCATTAAAGCTAAGTGATAGAATCGGGGGACATTTAGTCCAGGGACACATTGAAGAGGTCGGGAAAGTAATTGCAAAAAAAGCGAAAGCCGGTATAACGATGTTTACCATAAAAGTTGCCCCTGAAATATCAAAATATATCGTTAGAAATGGGAACATAGCCGTTGAAGGAGTAAGTTTAACTGTTATAGATACTAAAAACAACGGTTTTGAAATAGGATTGGTTCCTTTTACTTTAAAAAACACTACTCTTGGGGAACTGCATATAGGTTCTTTAGTTAATATCGAAACAGACATACTTGGAAAATATCTCAAAAATGAAAACTAAACAGAAGAATTTTTGCTCGAAAGCAAACCAAGAAAATAGAAATATATTCACTTCCATAGAGAAAGCAATAGACATTTTGAAATCAGGACAAATAGTAATATGTGTAGATGATGAGAATCGGGAGAACGAGGGAGATTTTATATGTGCCGCCGAAAGCATATCCCCAAAACATATAAATTTTATGGCGAAATACGGTCGTGGATTAATATGTTTACCCGGAACTCCCGAGAGATTGAAAAAATTAAAATTGAATTTAATGTCTAGTGAAAATACGGCTTTACATGGCACCGCATTTACAGTATCAATAGATGCGAAAAAAGGCACTACCACCGGGATTTCAGCGCATGATCGCGCTGCTACCATAAAAAAGTTTACAGATTCTAATGCGGTTGCAGAAGATTTTGCCATACCGGGGCATATATTTCCTTTAATGGCACAGGAGGGTGGAGTACTACGGAGAGCCGGGCATACCGAAGCTTGTGTTGATTTAATGCGACTTGCAGGACTTTACCCGGCAGCTGTATTATGCGAAATTATGGATGAAGATGGTCGTATGGCAAAATTACCTTCGCTTGTTAATATCTCAAAAAAATTTGGTCTGAAAATAATAACTATAGAATCTTTAATTCAATACAGGCAAAAACAAGAAAAACTTATAAAAAAAGTTGTTACTACTTCAATTCCTATGAATTTGGGTAATTTTACCGTCCATCTTTACGAGGAATTATTGACGGGCGAACATCATATTGCTCTGGTAAAAGGCAACGTGAAAGGCAAGAAAAATGTTCTTGTTCGTGTTCATTCACAATGTTTAACCGGAGACGTATTTGGCAGTTTGAGGTGTGATTGCGGGGAACAATTAAAAAAATCACTAAAATTAATAGAGAAAGAAGGTTGTGGAGTTTTTCTATATATGCGACAGGAAGGCAGGGGAATCGGGCTCAAAGCAAAGATAGAAGCTTATCAGCTCCAGGATAAAGGATTAGATACGGTCGAAGCAAATTTAGCATTGGGATTTCCGGCAGATTTAAGAGATTACGGGATAGGAGCTCAAATTCTTGTAGACTTAGGATTATCAACTATTCGACTTTTAACAAATAATCCAAAAAAATTAATTGGGCTTGAAGGTTATGGATTAACTATAACTAAACGGGTACCTATTGAAGTCGCTTCAAATCCTAAAAATCGGGATTATTTATTTACAAAGCGTTCAAAGCTTGGTCATATTTTAAAACTAAAAGAGGGGGAAAAGTGAAAACATATGAAGGCGAATTTTCGGCAAACGGAAAAAGATTTGGGATTATAGCTTCCAGGTTCAATAGTTTTATTACTGATAAACTTATTGATGGAGCTGTAGATTGTTTAATCCGTCACAATGCAAAATCTGACGCGATAGAAATTGTCAAAGTTCCGGGAGCATTTGAGATTCCACAAGTATTAAAGGTTTTAGTTTCCGGAAAAAAAAGATTTGACGGCATTATATGCCTCGGAGCAATAATAAGAGGGGAAACCACTCATTTTGATTTGATTTCTACAGAAGTAACAAAAGGCATTGCTCAGGTATCTTTGCAAACCACAACACCAATAGGTTTCGGCATAATTGCCGCTGACACTGTAGAACAAGCGATTGACCGAGCAGGCGGGAAACACGGCAACAAAGGCGAATCTGCAGCAATGACAGTAATAGAACAGATTAATTTAATCGCAAAACTATAAATGAAAAGTCGTAGAAAGGCTAGAGAACTTGCGATGCAGGTGCTTTACAGAAAAGAAATGGGAGTTCAGGCGGAAAAAGAAATTCTGTATGAATTATTTTCTTCGGATTTTTATTCAAAAGAAATACAGGAATTTGTAAGAGCATTGGTAGAGAAAACGCTTACCAATATTAGGGAGATTGACAGACTTATATCCAACAATGCGAAAAACTGGAAAATAGCAAGAATAGCAACTATAGACAAAAACATATTAAGGCTTGCGATATGCGAATTACTTTATTTCTCTGAAATACCGCCTAAAGCCTCCATAGATGAAGCGATAGAACTTGCCAAGAAATATTCTACTCCAGAATCCGGGAAATTCGTAAATGGCATACTCGATAGTATTATGAAGACATACAGAAAGGAAAATTAAAAAAAATATGCAATATGCAATATTAAGCGATATTCACTCAAACATAGAAGCTTTGGAAGCAGTAGTAGCTGAATTGCGAAACAGAGAAATATCCAAAGTACTATGCCTTGGAGATACGGTAGGTTACGGAGCAAATCCTAATGAATGTTGTAATTTGGTTAGAGAAATTTCCGAATGCGCAATACTTGGGAATCACGATGCAGGGTCAATAGGTCTTACCAACTTATCCCACTTTCACTCTTTAGCAAAAGAAGTATGCGTATGGACATCCAAGACCCTAACAACAGAAAACATATCCTGGTTAAAAAGTTTACCATTTCAAACAAATTACGAAAATTCGCTTTTGTCTCACAGCGCACCATCCAAACCTGAACGCTGGCATTATGTTTCATCTATGAATGATGCAATTAACGAATTTCCTATCTGCGGACATATTTGTTTTGTTGGACATACTCATGTCCCTGTCACTTTCGTAAAAATAGATAGTAAATATAAAATCATTACAAATCCTAAATTTTCTATAAATCCCGATTATAACTATATAATAAATCCAGGCAGTGTAGGACAACCAAGGGATAGGAATTCGAACTCTTCTTTTGCGATATACGATTCTGAAATAGGGGAAATTGAAACTATACGAATTTCTTATGATATAGATGCGGCGCAGAAAAAAATAATAAATGCCGGGTTGCCAAAATCTTTAGCTGAAAGATTGTCGTCAGGGACATAACTCAATCTTACTGACAAGGCAATTTTTACAGTGGGAGGAAAGAATGAAAGTGCTTGTTACGGGAGTAACCGGTTTTGTAGGTTCATGGATGGTAGATTATCTTCTTACTATGCCAGAAGTAAAAATATTCGGGATTAAACGCTGGCGTTCAAGAACAGAAAACATAGAACATTTTAAAAACAAAATTACTATGTATGAATGTGACTTGAAAGACTCTACTTCTGTCAGAGATACAATAGAAACGATAAAACCGGACCGTATATTTCACCTTGCTGCGCAATCTTTTGTTCCATCTTCGTGGAATGCGCCTTCAGAAACCCTTGAAGGGAATATTTTTGGAGAACTCAACATATTTGAAGCCATTAAAAAAATAGGCATAAATCCTTTAATTCATATAGCTGGTTCATCGGAAGAATATGGATTTATTTATCCAAATGAAATCCCGGTAAAAGAAACAACTCCCCTAAGGCCTTTATCCCCCTATGCAGTATCCAAAGTCGCCCAGGATATGCTTGCTTACCAATATTTTATGAGTTATAAATTAAGGGCAATAAGAACAAGGGCATTTAACCATACGGGGCCGAGAAGACCCCCTAATTTCGTTTGTTCGGAAATCGCATATCAAATAGTTCAAATAGAAAAAGGCATTACCCCGCCTGTAATTTATCTTGGAAATACTGATACTGTCCGTGATTTTACTGATGTTCGGGATATTGTTAAAGCATATTGGTTATTATTAGAAAAAGGAGAACCCGGAGATGTTTATAATATTTGTTCCGGGAAAGGACAAAAAATAAAAGACATTCTTTCAACTTTAGTTGATATGTCCGGCGTTAAAGTAGAAATAAAACAAGACCCGGCAAGACTAAGACCTTCGGATGTTCCTGTGCTTATTGGAGATGCAACAAAATTTAAAAAACTTACCGGATGGGAGCCTATTATTCCATTTGAACAAACGTTAAAAGATATTTTAGATTTTTGGCGAAAAACAATATAATTAAATAGTATGTCTTTAATTTTATATATCACATTAGGTTTAATAGCCGGAATTATCAGTGGATTACTTGGCATTGGCGGCGGGATTATTGTTATTCCCGCTTTGGTTTATATATTCAAGATGACGCAACATCAGGCTCAAGGCACCACACTCGCTTTTCTAGTACTACCAATCGGATTGCTTGCGGCCATTGTTTATTATAAACAGGGCTATGTAGACATACGAGCAGCTATGTATATATGCATTGGGTTTTTTATTGGAGGATTATTCGGTGCAAAAATGGCAATTGGCATATCGGACATAGCTTTACGAAAGATTTTTGCCGTAGCATTATTTTTAACATCCGTAAAAATGTTTTTCTCAAAATGAAAATTCTTGTAATCGGTAGTGGTGGTCGCGAACATACTATTGTATGGAAACTTGCACAATCATCTCTTGTGGATAAGATTTATGCGGCGCCCGGAAACCCTGGAATGGATGAATTAGCAGAATGCATCCCCATAAAATCAGAAAATACAGGTGAGTTAATAACGTTTGCACAGGATGTTGACATTGTTGTAGTCGGGCCTGAGACTCCTCTTGCAGAAGGAATTGTAGATGAACTTCCCAAAAATAAAGCATTTGGTCCTACAAAACGAGGAGCTATGATAGAATCCGACAAGTCTTATTCCAAAGAAATAATGAGAAATACAAATATCCCTACGGCAGACTTTGAAACGTTTTACAAATTAGAAGCGGCACAAAAATTTATAAAATCAAACAGGATATATCCTATAGTGATAAAAGCTTCCGGGCTTGCGGCCGGAAAAGGCGTAATAATAGCAGAAACAGAAAAAGAAGCAAATGTTGCATTAAGTAATATGATGAGCGAAAAAGTATTTGGGCAGGCAGGCGACAAAATAGTTATAGAAGAATATCTTGAAGGCGAAGAGGTGTCAGTGCTTGCATTTACTGATGGCAAAGATTTTATCCCATTAGTCCCGTCTCAAGACCACAAAAAACTTATGGATGGAGACAAAGGACTTAATACTGGTGGAATGGGAGCTTATGCAAGAGCAGTATTAACGGAAAAAGAGGTCGGGAATATCGTTGAAAATGTATTTGCCCCTTGTGTTTGGGGAATGAAAAAAGACGGCATAACTTATAAAGGCATATTATATGCAGGTCTTATGATGACAAACAAAGGGCCGAAAGTACTTGAATTTAATTGCAGATTTGGTGATCCTGAGACTCAAGCTATATTACCATTAATAGATTCGGACTTGATGGAGCCAATTCTTGCCACAATAGAAGGTAATTTAAAGTCAGTCAAAATAAAGTTCAAAAATGAATATGCGATATGTGTAGTATTAGCCTCTGCCGGTTATCCCGGCAATTATGAAAAAGGAAAAGAAATAACCGGATTATCAAAAGTTCCAACTAATGGGTGCATAGCTTTTCATGCTGGAACATCAATGAAAGACAATAAGATAATTACCGCAGGCGGTAGGGTTATGGGCATAACCGGTTTAGGAAATACATTAAAAGCGGCAAAAGACAATGTTTATAGTGCAATTTCTAAGGTTTATTTTGAAGGAATGTATTGTAGGAAAGATATTGGAGATAAGGGGTTAGATTAAGATTTCAATACTTTCGCGGACTACCAACAGTTAATTCCAAAAATTCTCCTTTTTTGATTATTGCCCCGGCAGGAGGTTTTTGAATTATTACCATACCGAGAGGTGAAGCCTTTGCGATAAATTTAACGTCTGGTTTTATCCCTATTTTCCTGGCTTCTTCCTGGGCTTCTGTTAATGGCATACCAATAAAATTCGGCATAATTGTTTCCGGTTCTCCCTGACTTACAATTATGTTAACTTTAGAACCTTTATAAACCACTGCGTCAATTTTAGGTTCCGTTGCTATTACATTATCAGGAGTGGCCTGTGCAGAGTATTCATATATTACTTCACCTATTTCGAGGCCTGCACTCTTCAATAGGTTTTGTGCCTGAGGTAATGACATACCTTCTACCCATGGTATCTTGATTTTCTCTTTGCCTCTTGAAACAGAAAGTTCTACAACCTTTTCTTTTATAACTCTTCTTGCAGGCAAAGGATATTGGGATATAACGATATCTTTAGGTAAGTTACTAAATTGTTGCGCTTTTATTTCAAACTTAAGTCCCGCTTTTATTAGCTCATTTTTGGCTTCTTCTATCGGTCTTCCACATACATCCGGAACGGTAATTTCTTCATTAACGCCTACCCATAAAGGCAGTGCAATAAAATTAAAAACCAATATTCCTGCAAGGGACATACTAAATAACATTATAAGAACCCATACAAAAGTAGGCAGTTCTCTCTTTTGATATCGTCTTGTTAATTTTCTAAAATTTCTTTGCATACATTTAATACTGTTTCCACTTTAATACTTTTTAATGCTCTACAGGTTGGAACATATCGTAATCTCATTCCCCAAAAAAAATTGCGATAAAAATGGAAGCACGGTGCGCATTTGTTAGTTGGAGTAACTACTCTTACTTTTTTTCCGGGTGGGCTAAAATTAACGGGATTATCTGCTCCATATATTGCTAATACAGGTGTTCCTATAGCAGCTGCGATATGTGTTGGGCCTGATGCATTTCCAATAAATAAATTACAATTTTTAATAATTGCTGCGGATTGAAGTATTGATATTTTACCGGTAAAATCAATAATTTTATCAGAATAATTGGATAACTGTTGTTTTATATAATCCGATAAAAACACATCGTCTTTACCTCCAATAAAAATTATTTTAGCATTATATTTATCTATAAGAGTTTTTGCAAGTTCACTAAATTTATTCACTCCCCAGCGTTTATTTTTATTGCATCTTGCCCCAGGATGTATAGCTATAATAGGTTTAGTTATGTTTTTTAGTTTTTCTTTTGCAAAGTTTTCATCCGACTCGCTAAGAAATACAGTACATTCGGGTTTTTCTTTCGGTTCTATTCCATCTATTTTAGTAACGGTTTTAAGATAATATTCATAAGAATGTAAATTATTTAAATCCACGGGATATAACCACCAGAAAGGATTTCCATTAAAACTTATTCTTTGTTTTATTCCTGCAAGCATAAAAAGAGGTTGCACAGGTTGTGAACATTGTATTCCTATATCGTAGTTTTTAAATTTCGAAACAAAATTAAAAATAGACCCTTCCACAATATCATCTATAAAAGGATTATTTTTCAAGAGTTCTTTTCCTCCCTTTGACCAAACCAATGCCGTAATCCTTGCATCCGGTTTTTTGCTCCGCAATGCTTTAAATACAGGCGTAGCAAAAACAACATCTCCCAGTCCGGGCCAGACAGAGACAACTATTTTACATCCCTGTTGAGCCGAATCCATTTACGCCTCGTTTTGTTTTTGAAAGTTTATTTTCGATTACTAATTTACAGCGATAAGTTTTTGATATAATAAGTTGCGCAATCCTCATTCCTTTTTTTATTTTAAAGTCTTCGGCACTCAGGTTAAACAGAATTACTTTTATTTCACCTCTGTAATCCGAATCAATCGTACCGGGAGAGTTCAAAATTCCAATTCCATAATTAAATGCAAGTCCACTTCTAGGTCTTACTTGTCCTTCGTAACCCTTAGGTATTTCAACCACGATTCCCGTACTTACAGTTAAAAACTTTCCTGCTTTTAGTGTTTTATCTTCTATTGAATACAAATCTAACCCTGCAGCGCCTTCTGTTTGATATTGCGGAAACTTCGCCCTATTGGTTAATTTTTTAACTTTAAGGGTCACTTATTTTTTCTTTCCTTTACTACCTTTTGAGGATGTCTGCATCCCTTCAGGAAGTAAAAGTATATTATTGCGCAAAGTTTTTAAATTTTTAATATTAACTTTACGATATGTCATTGTTTGATAGCCTTCTGCGGAAACGATTAAATTATATGTTCCACTGTGAACCCATATTCTGAATGCCCCTGTTTCAGGGTCAGTAAGAACTTCATTTCCTTTCTTGCCGGCTAATTTAACTGTAGCTGGAATACCTTTTTTAGTTTTCTTGCTTAAGACTTTGCCTTCTATTGACCAATTAACCTCTTTTCTCCTAAGAACAAAATCAGCATTCACGGTATCAAAATCCATAAGTTCAAATATTCTTTCCTGCCATTTATAATCGGGAGCTTCTATTCCAAGCCTATATGCTCCTGCCGCTCCGATCTTTATTATATATGACCCATCTTTTTTACTTTTCATTTTGCCGCATTCAGGACCGATGAATGCAAGACTTATTTGAACCGGTTCAAGAGATATAGAGTCAATAGCTTTACCTGTAATCACTATGTTTTTAGGTGGTGGTGGCACAATAGGAAAAGTATACCCTACATTCAAAGATGCCATAGTTCCCGGATATTTCTGAATTGAATCACACGCATCAGGGACCCAGTCAAAATTATTCATAGGAAATGCAAGGCCAAAATTAAGATTTACTATACCCAACGGCAATTTCAATTGGGGTACAATTGCAGTAAATGTGTCCTCTTTGATATACTCTATACCCGGATGAAAATAAGGCCAGATTGTTAGTTCATATCCTGCAGTTATACCTACAAAAGTAAACGAGGAATCTTCAAATGGTGAACGGTCAACCGTTGCAAAAGTAGCCCCGCCGCTTACATAAAAATTACCAACAGGAAATTTTGCTCCAAAAAGCCCCCTTCCTCCCACCTCATAAGATGTCTTTTGAGTAGGTAGAAAATCATGCGCGATTATAGGTGGATCTGTGACCCCACTTTCTCCCGCATTAATCCAATATGCTCCATGCATTATTGCACCAAAAGACAATTTTTTATCCGGGGAAGGAAAGACAATTTTCATACCTCCCCACACTTGCGGATAAGGAGCTATCTTCCTTGTATCAACTCTGTATAATGGATAAGGTATCGTCCATAAATATTTTACAAAAGTTTGTCCTCCTACAAATAATTCCACTTGAGACATAGGTGTAACACCTAACATTTCTGTTCCAAAAACATAATAATGCAAATCTCCGGTATCATGTGCAGTGGGTGGGTTATACGCCCTATCAGGTTTATGCCCATAACCAAGAAATGGAGTAAGTTGTAAATATACCGTATGTTTTGGTGGAATAAATGGTGCAGCTGTAAATAATAACCCTTGAGCGTCTGTATTTACCCAATTTGTATGAAAAGGATATATAAGAAACAATAAATATATCATCATTTTTCCTCCCTAAAATTAAAATAGCCTTATATTAATTAAGATAAGTATATAAAATTATATGTTTGTCAACAAAAGTTTTCAGAATTATTGTAATTTTAAAATAATAATGATAAAGGATAATAATTATATTTCCTTTGTAATAATACAAATTAATTTTTTTCTTGCAATTTTACATTATCGTATATAAACATTAAGGTAAGATGTTTAAATCAATTGTTGCTAACAAAGGATTAAAAATTTTTTCTTTTCTAACCGCAGTATTATTATGGTTTTATGTAGCCACAGAAAAAATATACGAGAAAGAGGTACAAATACCTGTATCTTATACTAACTTAAAAACTGGACTTTCTGTGGTAAAACTACCGCCTCAAGAAGTGCACATTACACTTAAAGGTAGTGGCAAAGAACTATTGTGGGTTGATAAAAGATTAAAAATAATATTAGATTTAAGTTCTAAGGGGATTGGCTGGCATAGAATTGACCTAAAAGAGGATAATATCAATATACCAAATGGGTCTAAAATTATCATCAAAGAACCTCCTAATCCGGAAAGTTTTGTTATACGAATAGATAAAAAAATTAACAAACAAGTAAAAATTATTCCTGATATGAAGATTAATTACACAATTGAAATAAAACCTCCTTTTGTAGAAATTACAGGTGGAAGTGGAGATGTTTACCCTATATCTGCCATACTTACAGAACCAATTCCTTTTGTGGAAAATTTTCCCGAAACTTTACATTTAAAATTGCTTATCCCCGAAGACGTAACGAGCAATATTGACTCAGTGATTGTAATTTTAGGGTCTAAATTATGATAACGCTTGGAATAGATACGTCTTGCGACGATACAAGCGCATCGTGTGTGAAAGATGGGAAAGTTTTATCCAATATTGTATTTTCACAGGTTTTTCACTCAAAATATGGAGGAGTAATGCCTGAACTTGCCGCAAGAGACCATCTTAAAAACATCACTTTTACAGTAAAAGAAGCGGTTACGCCAATAGGTTTTAACAATCTTGATAATATATCTGCAACTTATGGCCCCGGACTCATAGGATCATTGCTTGTCGGGCTTTCCTTTGCAAAATCTTTAAGTTATGTAAAGAATATACCTTTTTATGCTGTAAATCATATTGAAGGCCATATATTTTCTTTATTCATAGAAAATAAAATATCTTGCCCTTTTATTTGCCTTGTTGTATCAGGTGGACACACAGAACTAGTATATGTAAAAGAAATGGGAGAGTATGAAATAATGGGAAGGACTTTAGATGATGCTGCGGGGGAATCGTTTGATAAAGTTGCCCGTATGCTTAAATTAACCTATCCCGGTGGACAAGCTATTGAAAAGCTTGCAGAAAGAGGCAATCCCATTGCAATAAAGTTTCCCTGTTCAAAATTAAAAGATTATAATTTTAGTTTTAGCGGAATTAAAACAGCAGTACTTTACTATATAAAAAACAATCCAAATGCAAAAACAATAGATGTTGCAGCAAGTTTTCAGAAAGCAGTTATAGATTCCCTAACAAATACAACTTTTGAATGTGCTTTAAAACTAAAAGTTAACTCTATTGCCATATCTGGTGGCGTATCCCGAAATAATAAATTAAGAGAAAGGTTTACAAAAATCAGCAAACAATACGGAATAAAATTTTATTGTCCGGAAAAAGATTTTTGCACAGATAATGCAGTTATGATAGCTCTTTGTGCTCAACATTACTTTAAGAACAAGATAGTCTCGCCATTTAATATCAAAGCAAATTCTCGAGCCAGTTTAATAAGAAGCTAATAAAAGGGAGGAGAAACACTATGAATAAAAGAGTTTTTATTTTAGGAATGATATTTTATGTTTTCATTGGGCTATCCGTAACATTTGTAAAAGCTGAGACATATCAAAAACCATTTAGCAAAATTAATGAAATTTACTCTAGTTATAATTCAAATATAGAGAAGGGGGAAACGAGTTTTTAC
The DNA here is from genome assembly GCA_028688815.1 of bacterium. Classification (GTDB taxonomy): domain Bacteria; phylum Hydrothermota; class UBA3073; order JACQXS01; family JAQTXJ01; genus JAQTXJ01. Next base: position 34,712 of record JAQTXJ010000008.1, read on the forward strand.
GCTAAAAATTCCAAAGCCCAATTTGCTACATATTTACAATATAATTCATGGGTAGATCCATGTGTTGGAGCGAAGGGTTTTGCACTTTACTATGTAAATGCAGAAATTCCGGGCTCAAACGAGACCGATAAAAGTTACACGGGAGTCGTCAAATTAAAGGCGATTGAAAGCAATCCCAATAATTCGGTTAAATTTTGCTTTTCTGACCCAAGTTTCTATTTCCTGCCCGATACCACACAAATAGTTGATTCAATTCTTTTAGACAAAGGCGAAGGAGCAGTATGGATTAGAGATTATGAGGCAGAAGATATTATTGTTTATGGGATATCTCAAGATTCACTAAAACCAACACATCCTTCAGTTTTCACATTTGATACTTGTGGTTCAATACCTTCAAGAATATTAATAACTGGTCCAAGTAAAATAAACATAAACACTGAAATGAGTGGTAGATATAGGGTTCGCCTCGTAGATGCGTCGGGTAAAATTCTTACAGGTTCAATGGTTGACACATTTGTAACTGTAAGAGCAATTGAAGGGATAAAAGATAATTCAATAAATATGATAGATGCCTTAAGCAATCAACAAAGTGACAGTGCCGTAAAGTGTGTTCTTATTGGTGGACAAGGGAACCTGTTTTTGACAGATATAGAATCTGAAAATCTCACGCTCATTGCAACTCATAATTACTTTGGTTCTGATACCATTACAATAAATGTACGCCCTGTTGATGAAGTAGTATATATTACACCTTTTTCCGTCTCTGGGACATACGGGACACAAAATGTAAATAAGAGTGTTTCGGCAATCGCTATGACAAAAGATGGGCAACCTGACCCTACTAATAATTTCTCAAAGGTAGAATTTAAAATTTCAGATATAACCGGAACAACTTCAGCCTCAATTGCGCCTACGGGGCAGCAAACTCTTGTTTCAGGATTTTCAAGTTTTACTTTGCGTGATACCGAAACAGATTCAGGTATAATTATTAAAACAATATGTTCGGGAACTCCACAATTATCTCCCAATTGGATGGTTGGAGAAAAAACGGCTTATATGTTTAAACAACCGGGTAAAGCCATACTCATTCAAAATATCGGCCCCACCACCGTAGTTGTTAATGATACTTCAACTTTATATATATACGCCGTTGATGGAGTAGGAACTCCTGACACTACTTATACCGGTTGGATTAAGTACGAAACTAACGATAATAATACATCCTGTAAGCTTTTGGAATATGGGACAAGCACATCGTTAACGCTTGCTCATATTCAAAAAGGGGTAGCAAAAATATGGATAACGAATTCGGAAGCAGAAGAAATAAATATTGAATTCTCAGACGCTGAAGCCAAATATCTAAATGCATATCTCGGGGGAAACGCACCGGATCAGAGCATAGACATTTCCTTTGAAAATCCTGGGAATAGTGCTACTAAATGGCTATTAGAAACAAACGGCAATCAATTTCTTGTTCATCAATTAATTTCGGGAACAATTAAAGCAGTTGATGATTCGGGCAAAATAGATACTACTTTTAATGACACAGCCATATTTACAACATCAGGATTTGCAACCCCTGAAAGTACGATGATTCTGATAGCAAAAGGGATAGGTACAATAGAAATTAAAGATGATTCGGCAGAGACTTCAACAATCTGTGTGAAAGGAGCCGGATTAACAAAATGGGAAGAGGGTATATCTTTTATAACAGGGGTTCGAGCAGCATATCTTGTGCCTTTATTAACTGAAAATATAATTGCAAATGATTCGATGCAGATAACTTTTCTTGCAATGACGCCCCAATTTATATTAGATACTACATGGAATGGAGCAATATCCATAAATTATACAGATTCTTCCAATCCAAGCATAAATTGGAGCGGGACTCCGGATTCCATTCCAATCATTAAAGGGACCGGACAAATTAAAATTGTAAATTCTGAAGTTGAAAATATAAAAATAGAAATGAATTATAAAAATGGTTTACCTGCTATCCCTGTTGCCGGTAGTACAAAATTATTACATTTTAAAGCGAGACTTATTAGCTCTTTGCCGGACACAGGATTTATTGGGGGGACACAAGATACAATTATATTTAAACTCGTAGATATAAATGGCAATGCAACGATTCATAACGCATGGTTACGGACATGGCATTTAGAACAATATCCTGACACTTCTGTTGTTATGGACGATAGTGTACATATTATCAATGGGATAGGACACTTAAAAATTGAAGACAGCAAACCCGAAAGTATATGGATTTATGCATCTTCTTCAGATTCTTTAATTGTGCAAACAAATGAACTTATAGGGATTATAATATTTAAGGCAGTCGGAATAGAAACACAATCAACAATTCCAATAAAATTTGATTTATCTAATGGGTGTCCCAACCCCTTTACGAATAACACACTTATCCATTATGCAATACCTATAACCAGTAAAGTATCTTTAAAAATATATGATATCACCGGGAGAACAATCTGCACCCTTTTGAATGAAAAAGTAAAACCAGGATATTATACAATAAATTGGAATGGCACTGATAATACTCATAAAAAAATAGCAAACGGAATCTATTTTTATAAATTCGAGACTGACAATTTTAAATCCACAAAAAAGATAACTTTATTGAAGTAGGGATTTTATGAGCAAGGGAAAATAAAAAGATTTCTTCTTGCTGTTTTATAATGGCTCCAATTTTACTTTATCATAAGGTATGTACTTTTGACCCAAGCGGCACATGGGTAACACCTAAACAATTTGAGCAACAGATGAAATATTTATACGAGAACGGATATTCCACAATAACTCCTTATGAAATTTCAGAAAAAAAAGAAAAAAAAATAATTATAACTTTTGACGACGCTTATGAAGATTTTTACTACAATGCATTTCCTTGCATGCTAAAATATGGGTTTAAAGCAGTGCTCTTTGCAATTTCTAAACATGTTGGGCAAGATAATTCATGGGATGTAAATTTTGGGGTAAAGAAAAAACTGATGAACTGGGAGCAATTAAAAGAAGTTATAAAGCATGGATGTATAATTGGTTCTCACACTGTTACTCATCCAGAATTAACACGAATCCCAATTAAAAAGGTAAGAGAAGAGCTATTGAATTCAAAAATAGATTTGGAAGACAAATTAAATTCGAAAATAGATTTTATATCCTACCCCTTCGGCAGTTATAACCAAAACATTGTCAAAATTGCTCAAGAAACAGGATACAAAATGTCTTTTACTTCAAGTCCATTTATTAAAGAGAATATGGTAATTGGTAGGATGGGCATATACATAATCGACACAATAATAGATTTTAAATTTAAACTTAATAAAGGAAATAATATACCTTATTTATTTGAAGCAATAAAATCGCATACTATTAACATATTTTCTCACGGGACATGGATATGGAAAAATTTTGAATCCTTTTTAAAACCACACTAATCTAATCTTATAGAGGAGGTGATACATATGGATAAAAAAAATTGGTATCCCCTAAGTGAACAATTGGATAAAATAGGTGACATCGTAGACAATAAGATGCATAAAGTGTTTCGTGAAGAATTGCCTACGAGATTAGATAAATTATTTGGAGGGGAAGGATATCTAGCCTGTGATCTTATAGATAAAGAAGACCACCTATTACTAAGGGCAGAAGTTCCGGGGTTAAAGAAAGAAAACCTTGAAATATCTGCAAGTGAAGATAGTGTTACCATTAGAGGGGAAAGGAAACAAGCTTCCGAAGAAAAAGGTGAGAATTACTATAGGGTAGAGAGGAAATTCGGCACATTTTCAAGAACAATTGGTTTACCCGTGGAAATAAAACCAGATATGATAGATGCTACATTAAAAGATGGAATTCTTGAAATAAAAATGCCCAAAAAAGAGATTAAAAAATCCAAAAAAGTGCAAATTATAGTAAAATAATTGTGATTAAATAATAAAACAGGTATTTTGCGGTGTCAGGATACCTGTTTTATTATTTAAGTTGACACTTTATACCTTTAGTAACATTTTTGAGGCAAATAAAAAATTCTTAATTATTAAAATGCAATTGAAAACCCAAAACAACTGTATTTTATGTGATTCACAGGAATTTGAAACGCTCGCTAAAACAAAGAATTATGAATATATAAAATGTATCAAATGCGGGTTAATATTTACAAATCCTTTACCCATAATGGAAGAAGATGAAATGAATAAGTTTTACGAAAAATCGTTTTATTCTACTTGTAAAGACATGAACAAATTTAATAAACACAATTTTAATCTTTTGTATCCCGTATATGAAAAACAATTTAATATATTCAATAAATATCTGAAAGGAAATAATATATTAGATTTCGGTTGTGGAGTAGGATATTTCTTGTTTGCTGCCAAAATAAAAGGATTTAATTGTCTTGGGATTGAAATATCCAAAGAAGCAGCAAAATATGCACAAAATCAATTAAAAATAAAAGTATTAACGAGCGAAATAGAAACGGCAACTTTGCCGTCCGATTATTTTGATGGGGTAAGGATTGCCCATGTTTTGGAACATCTTTCAGACCCTGTAGCAACTTTAAATAAAATAAACCGTGTATTAAAAAAAAACGGGGTTTTAGAGATTAGCATTCCAAACCCATATTGTTTATTAACCCATTTGACTAATTTATATCACAAGATTACAGGTAATTACAAGATAAACAAGTACTCTTGCAGCCTCTCCTATCCATCCCATATTTATGCGTTCCCGTATAAAACTATTATTTTACTTATGAAAAAGACAGGATTTCGTATTTTACAAATAGATAGTATTGGAATTGAGAAAATAACAATTAATTCGTCGTTAAAATCTTTTAATAGAACAATTTCTACTACAATTGAATTGTTCGGCAGTATATTTTCCAGCACATCTGTTTATCGTATTTACGCAAAGAAGATATAATCTATTCTAACAAAATTTTTCATAATACATTAGTTTAAATTTTTCAAAATCCTAACTTTGTAAACAGAATTATTATTATTTTATTAATTATCCTGTCTTCAACTTAAAGTTTCTAATTTACTCCTTAATGCTTAAGATTTTAAGGAATCCATAAAAAACAAAAATATTGACAATACGCACCTTTCAAACTATTTTAAAAAGATAAGAAATTAAGTTATGATTAATATTTATGAGACTACCCGTTGTGAATTACCATTAGGAAATACAAGATATCCCTAATTAAATGTTATAATGGAAATTTTATGTCCTATATGTAATAACCTTATAAATAAGGATTTGCCAACAACCATTCCTATTTCTAATTCCCAAAAATTATTTCACTCCAATAATTACAAAATCATTGGATGTGCTAAATGTGGATTATTACAGCTCAATCCATTACCGACCAAAGAAGATATAAGTAAATTATATTCTAAAGACTATTATTATGGCAATGAAAAGAATAGGAGGTTTCAGGAAATAATAGAGTTTTTCATATATTTAACTCATTTAAGATTATCTAAAGAAATTTCAAGTCTTAGAAAAGATAAAGGGAAAATATTAGATATAGGATGCGGGAAAGGTTGGTTTTTAGCAGGGTGCAGAGCTTTAGACTGGGAAACGTATGGTACAGAGATAACTAGTAGTACTTCGGATTTTGCTGCCAAAGAATTGCATCTGGATGTGCTTTCTAAAGACATATCCGAATGCAATTTCCCGGACTCATATTTTGACATAACAACCTGTTTACACTCATTTGAGCATTTGCCTCAACCTGTAGAAACGCTAAAAGAGATAAGACGTATACTAAAAAAGGATGGGTTACTGCTTCTCACTTTACCCAATATAGATAGTTTTCAATTTAAAATCAGCAAGTATCTCTGGTTTCACCTTGGCATTCCTTATCATTATTATAATTATTCAACAAAAAACATTTCAACTCTCCTGAAAAAAGCAGGATTTGTCCCATACCGAATAAGCCATTTTTCTTTAGGATATAATACCTTTGGTTTTTTACAAAGTCTTTTTAATTTATTAATTAATGAACCAAATTTCCTGTACTATTTATTCAAAGGTAATTATAAAATGAAAAAACTAACGATAGAATATTTATACAATTTTATTTTAACATTTCTATATTTTCCTTTGTTCGCGGTTATATCATTAATAGGTTCCTTTCTGGAATCGGCAGGACATCATGGTGGAACTATAAAAATAATTGCAACAAATTCTTAAAAAACAATGTTTCTCCCAAAAGTGAAAAATTACCTTCTACTAGGGTTAATTGCCCTGGGAATTTTTTACTTTTTAAAACCACCCTTTATTGGCGACTGGGATGAATTTGTATATGTATATGACAACATTATATATCATAAATTTACTACACTTTGTAGTGGAAGAATAGGATACTTCTGGATTTGTATGCCAATCTGGGATTTTTTTCATTCTTTAAAGGTACCCGTAAGTGAAGCATGGCGTGTAATAAGTGGAATTTCATTATTAGGGGGTATCGGGCTTATACTTGTTTTTTATAAATTCTGTAAAGACTTAATCAATGAAAAAATAGCTTTTCTTTCTTCTTTGTTTCTCATTTTTTCTCCAGCCGTTATAATATATTCCGGAGCTTGTATGTCTGACATTCCTGCCACTTTTTTCTTATATACAGGGTTAATGCTTTATTATATATCTATTAAAAAAGAAAAATGGTATTTATACTTACTTTCCGGAATTATTGCCGGTTTTGCAGTTCAAATGAGAGAACAGACATTGTTTTTTATTCCTTTATTCCTCTATCTTTCTTTTGTTGATGGGAAAAATAATAAAAGGTTAAAAGGAATACTCTTATTTTTTACAACATATATTATATTCGCTGTAATTGGACATTTAATATTTCCAGAATTATATCTAACTTATATTATTGAAAGATTACCCACATTTTACGGAAATAGTTCAATAAAATTCCTGATAAAAAAAATAATGAGCATGGGGTATCAATTAAATATTTATTATACGATAATACCTCTTTTATTAGCCGTGTTAGAATTTTTAATTACTATTTTTAAGGAAAAAAATTATAGAAAAGTATGGTTGATTATCTTTTGGTTGATTATTCCTCTTTTGCCCTTAATACCCATACAGCTTTACCCTGTACGATACTATATATTTATTTTTCCGGCGCTTGCTTATTTGTCTGCATCTGCAATTTCAAGGCTATCTGTTAACTGGAAGGTTATTTTAGTAATTACTCTAATAATAAATATATCAGGATTTGGGTTTATACAGAAAAAATCTTCTAATCTTACCGACCTTGCGTATCGCAATCCCCCTAATGGGATTACTCATTTTGTCCATTTACTAAAAACCCGAAACAAAGAGCTTATTTACGAGAAAAAATATGGAAAAGCTCTATACGAGGATTTTGCTGAAAATTCCGTTTTCCTAACAGGCAGCTATATTTTTCTAACGTCTTTATATTATCAGCAAACCGGATTACGACCAGATTGGACTATAATTTTCCCATGGATGAGTAATAATGAAATAATTACAAAGACAAAATACTATTTACGACTAAATCGCCCGGTTTTTATAGACACAGAGCTTGTACGATTAGCCTTAAATGAGAGTAATTATGACTTTTTGAATAAATTTGAAGATAACTTTTCTCTTAAAAAAGTTATCTTACCAAACAAAAAAGAAATAAATACAATTTTTCAGGTACTTTCTAAAAAATAAATGCGAATATCTATAATTTCTCGTACTTTTCCACCGACCATATGTGGGGTTGGAGATTATTCCTATTGGCTCGCTAATATATTAGAATCATTGAACAATGAAATTACCGTTATAACTACAAATAAAGCCTCCGACGAAAAAATAAATGTTATTTCTATAGGTAAAAACTGGAATATTTTAAAATTGCATAGGATATTAAGCATCCTTCGTTCAGCAAATCCAGATTTTATAATAATTCAATATGTATGCCAACTATATGGGAAGGCCGGTATTATTCCCAATATTGTTTTATTAGTTTTTCTAATAAAACTCAAATTCAAATCAATTAAACTTGTGATTACATTCCATGAACTATGGATTCCATTAACTTTCAAAGATTTTATATTAGGCATTATTCAAAGATTGGAAGCGGGTTTTATTATTTTAATGGCAAATACTAGCATTATAACCACAAATACGAGAGAAATGGCACTAAAAAAATTATTTCCACGAGCAAGAATATATAAAATTCCTGTTGGTTCAAATATTCCAAACAAAGAAAAATTGTCTCCATCCATTCATTATTTGAAAAAGGATTTTACTTTGGGTACTTTTGGAAGATTGCATCCAGAAAGAGATTTACTTACAATCATAAGCGCTATAAAAATAATAACCGTCTACAAATATAATGTTACTCTAAAAATTATAGGTAAAATAGACCAAGGGATAATTTACACTACATTATTGAAAAAAATAAAAGACTTGGGAATAGAAAAAAACATAATATGGACTGATAGTTGTAGTGCTAAAGAAATAGAAAAGCATATTACAAATTTAGATATCTACCTATCTCCGGAAATTGATGGAGCATCAGGAAGAAGAGGTGCATTAATGGCAGCACTTTCTTTTGGTTTACCTATAATAGCATATGGAGGAAAAGACACTGAAAAAATATTCGAGAATGGAGAAAATATCATTCTAATTCCCCCAAGAAAGCCAGATATTCTTGCTCAAAGAATAATAGAGCTTGCAAATGACGAAAAAAGACGTATTCTTTTAGGAGAGATGGCGCTTGAAACTTTCAAAAAATATTTTAGCTGGGAAACAATAGGTAGAAATTATGAAGAGATTTTTCAATCTTTTTTCAGGTAAGTTTGATTTATCTGATAGTAAAAAACAGCATCGTTCTGTTTTACTAGATTTTTCTAAAGAAACTCTACAAAAATGGGGATTTGTATTTATAGTTATCATTAGTGTATTTCTTGTTTCCAATGGGATAATAAAAGGGAATATACGTTTACTTACCATAGTTTCTTTATTGTTTATTCTCGGCGTATGTTGTTTAAAAATAGAGTCCGGGGTAATAGGCATTCTTATCTTTTTGCCATTTATGGGAATACTCCGTCGTTACATTTATTATTTTAATCCTTATGTTACATTAGACCCAATTCTTATAATCTCAAGTGTTCTTACTTTATTTATGTTCGGTTATATTTTTATATTTTATGGAGAGGAGATACTAAATTATTCTAACGAAAGCAAATTATTTAAATATGTTATATATCTTCTTATTTTATTTGTATTAGAGGCTTTCAATCCATTTCAAGGAGGGTTAGCAGTAGGGTTTAGTGGTATTATGTATATAGTTGTTCCATTTTTATGGTTTTATTTTGGATTTTTTTTCCCAACAGATAAAATGGCAACTTTATTTTATATAATATCTATAATTGGCATCATAACATCTATCTATGGGTTACATCAAATATACTATGGGCTTTTACCTTTTGAAAAATACTGGATGGAATACGGGGGATTTGGGGCTATAAAAATAAAAGGATTTTTAAAAGCATTTTCTACTTTTATGAGTCCGCAAGAATTTGCCAATTATCTTTTGATTGCAAGTGCAATTTCTTTTATGTATCTTTTTAAGAAGATAGCCTTATACCCAATATGGATAATTGGATTTATTGTTTTGATGTATGGGGTTTTTATGACCTCTACCCGAAGTGCTATTTTTTATTTCTTTGCTCTTGTAAGTTTTTTTATTTCTCTCAAACTCAAAAGCTTTTCCAAAGCAATTATTGCAAATATAATTATTGTTTTAATATTAGTCGTAGGATTACCAAAAATAAGACTCTCGTCCGGCACTGTCAAAACAGCAAAAGAAGCTAATATGGAGCATCTAGCCAGTGGAGTAAAAGATCCTTTTGACGAAGAATCTACTTTTTGGCGCAGAGTAGATATGGCACGTTGGACATTTAACGAAATGTTTTCGACACCGTTTGGACGTGGGATAGGAGCAATAACGCTAGGAAGTGGAAAATTTGGCGGGCAAGTAGTTGGAGGGATGGAATTATTTCAACTTGCTATTATAGGGGCTTGTGGAATTCCCGGACTTATACTTGGGCTTATTATTATTTATTGGCTGATAAAAAATTCTATTTTTCTTATAAAAAAAGATTCCGATACTTATTTAATTCCTTGTGTGCTTACGGTATGGCTTATTATTACTGGAGAGCCGAGACTTTATTCAATAGGTCCTTTCTTTTATTTATTATTGGGATGGGTAACAAAAGAATCCATTTGGGTTCGCAGGATAGAAAAGGGAAAAAAAGGACAGAAAGAATCTTTTTAGAATTTTAAGCTTGTGATATTCAATTTTACCCCTGGTCCCATTGTAGAAGAAATATACACAGATTTAAAATAAGTTCCTTTACTCCCTACAGGTTTCGCTCCAAAAATTGCTTTTAAAAGGTGAGTGATATTTTCGTTTAGTTTATCTTCCTCGAACGATACTTTGCCTACAGTACAATGAATACAACCACCTTTATCAAGTTTAAATTCAACTTTGCCGAGTTTTATTTCTTTTACTGCTTTTGCCACATCTTCTGTTACGGTTCCTGTTTTAGGGTTTGGCATCAAACCTTTTGGACCAAGCACTTTACCAAGTTTACTAATTTTTGGCATTAAATTTGGCGTTGCCACAACAGAATCAAAATCAAACCAGCCTTCTTCTATGCGTTTTAACAGTTCATCACTCCCTACAAAATCAGCACCTGCGGACTCAGCTTCTTTTACTTTTGCCCCTTCTGCAAAAACAAGGACTCGTTTAGTTTTTCCTGTTCCATAAGGTAAAATAGCAGTTCCCCTTACATGTTCTTTTTGATGATCTATTCCCAATTTGATAGAAATATCTACACTCTCATCAAATTTAGTTTTTGCAAGTTCTTTCACAAGTTTAACTGCCTCAGATATTTCATACATCTGAGGTTGTACTTTTGACTTAAGTTCTCTAAATCTTTTTGAATGTGTTATCATTCTGTTACCTCTATCCCCATACTTCTAGCTGTGCCTTCAATTATTTTTAAAGCTTCTTCGATTTTATAAACATTCAGGTCTACCATTTTCTTTCTTGCAATTTCCTCAACCTGAGCTCGTGTTACTTTTCCCACTTTATTTTTATTCGGCACACCCGACCCTTTTGCTAAGCCAGCAGCTCTCTTTAATAACATAGCTGCAGGTGGAGTCTTTAGTATGAATTCAAAACTTCTATCACTATATATTGTTATAATTACAGGAATAATATATTCCTCTTGTCCTTTGGTCTGGTTATTAAATTCACTACAAAATTTAGGTAAATTAATTCCATGTGGACCAAGCGCAGTCCCCACTGGTGGTGCAGGTGTAGCCTTACCACCTGCAAGCTGTAATTTTGCTTTAGCTACTATTTCTTTTTTTGCCATAGTTTTACATTGCCTCTACTTCAAAAAATGATATTTCCACAGGAGTTTGTCTACCCAAAATATTGACCATAAGTTTTAGTCTTTCTCTTTCGGGATATATTTCTTCTACTACCCCAGTGAAGTCAACAAATGGTCCTGTAGAAATTTTTACTGTTTCGCCTTTTATAAAAGGAACCTCTACATTTTTACCCGGTTCCGGTTTGATATATCCAAACATACGCGATACTTCTTCTTCCGATATTATCTGTGGTTGTTTTCCTTTCCCTCCAAAGCTTCTTACCCCCGGAGTTTCAGAAATTAGTTTAATCAATTCTTCTTTCGGTTCTACTTGTAAAACCAGATAACCAGGATAAAGTTTCTTTTCCATAGTTATGGTTCCTTTTTTTGTCAATTTAGACACCTTTTTTGTCGGCATAATTATTTCTATTTCTTCATTTGGTGCCGAAGTTGTAAATCTATTGCGAATAACGTCCATTACTTTTTGTTCTTGCCCCGAATACACATGTATTATAAACCATTGTTTCATCTTAAAACCTTACCTATCATATATGAAAATAAAATATCCATTGCTCCTATAATTATTGCAAGTAACATACTTACTGCGACAACTATCCATGTCGATCCCCATAGTTCTTCTTTTTTAGGCCAAGATGCCCTTAAAAGTTCAACTTTTACTTCATTAAATAGTATTTTAATCTTTCCCATTTTTTCCGAAACCAAACAGACTCCACCAAGCCTAATACTTCAAAAATTAATTAGATATACACAGAACCTGTATTGCAAATTACAAATTAAATTAAGAGTAATAGATACACTTAGTATAATATTTGTCAAGAATATTTATGAAAAGGATTATTTAAAATATTACGTAAAGCGTCAAACATCATAAATCCGGAAGATTTTTTATAATAAAACCAATGACTTTCTTCCTTTGCTCCCCAGCTTTCTTTAAATTTTTTGAGACCTTCTGCCGATACAGGGGAACCACCAAAATTGAAATATTTGTATCCATTATTGCAGCCCCATTTTATAGCTTCCCAAACAAGAGCATTGTTAGGCCTATATTTTAAATCTGCCTTATAACTTGCGCCTGCTAACCAAATTATAGTATCTTTAAAAACGAAATATATTGTAGTTGCAATGTTTTTATTGTTTTTTTGGGCAATAGTCCATCTTAAAAACTTTTTCATAGTATAAAAAACATTATAATAAAATTCTATATTAAATTGAAGTTTGTCCTCTCCATGTTTACGAGAAGTATCTTCAAACATTTTATAACAATCTTGTATTTCCATTTCATTATTTACAAACTTAACGTTTACTTCATAATTTTTAGATTGTTTTATTTTCAATTTTGTAGAATTTGCAAGCTGATCCCACACAGTTTTTTCGTTACCTGTAAGGTTTAATAATTGAGTTTTATATTTTAACTTTTTATATCCTGAGTTTTCTAATTGGCATTCTTCAAGTTCGCCATAAAAATCCGATAATCCTAGAATACCCCAGTTTTTTTTAATTAATTTATTAAGCTTGGCAATAAGTTCTAATTTTTGGATTTTAGAATCTGCACTTTTATTGTTAATTATTACTCCTCCATAATGGCCGTAAGGCATAGAATAATAGCTCGCAAAACCTAATTTTTTTATTTCTATTATTGGTAATCCTGCTAAAAACGCATCATTATTTTCTGTTACTAAAAACATAGCCTTTGTTTTAGGAAAGCTTATTTCGCACAATTTTGCCCATTCAAGTGTATTAAAAACCGAACTATTATGGGATTTATTCAACAACTCATTCCATTTATGAACATCCAAATTTTTACTGTCGAATATTCTGATTTTCATCTGGGTATTAGACAAAAGATACTGATTAAGAGCGGAGGACGGGGCTCGAACCCGCAACAATCGGCTTGGAAAGCCGAGACTCTACCAATTGAGTTACCTCCGCATAATCTGGGCAGGGAAGGAGTCGAACCTTCGAAGGCTATGCCAACAGATTTACAGTCTGCCCCCTTTGGCCACTTGGGTACCTGCCCC
>JAQTXJ010000009.1 GCA_028688815.1 bacterium
TATTTCAAAATGACATAGTGTAATCTTGTCTTTTATTAAAGTAGCTCCAACGGAGAGTGAAGTGTTATCTCTTACCCGGTTTATCGGAAAACATAATCTATTGTCTGTTCGGTAAGATGCCATTACCTGTCCTTGATAAATTACGATATCCAGATTGTCAATGGCTGCAAGATATCCAGCAAGTACTGCGTTATCTACATAAGGGGCACAACCCGTTAATAAAGTAGGTTCAACGGATTTTACATAATCACAAAATTGTCTTACAAGCAGTGCTAAATCAAGTCCTGAACCTTCCTGTAAACAGTAGAATCCGGCAAAAGACGGATGTTTTGCGTATAGTACCCAGAGTTCGGATATGATTTTCTGCATACTGGAGAACATTTCGGAATAAGGCATTGGACGGCTGAAATCCCATGATATTGAGATTAAAACAGGATAACCTTCCTTATCGCATAAATCAAGAAACATCCCGAGGTAGTCTTCCTTGGAAGATAATTTGCAGACTTTGGAAGGATACATAGCTTGTTTTCCGTTAATTATATAGTGTGCAACCATGAAATTTCCGCCTATACTTGAAAATCCGTTCAGGTATTCGCTCATATAAGCTTTGGTATTTTTCTCCGGAACACGGCCTCCTACGATAAAGAAATCTCCTACAATATATCCTGTTATAAAATGAGCTTTACCTAATAATTTTTTGTCACTGGAAGAATAAACCGTTACATTCCATAAACCTTTACTACTTTCACTTGTCTGTATGGATGCTTCGTATCCTCCGGTTGATTTGGAGAATTCTATTCTTTTTACTCCGTATCCCGGTTCTAGTACGTCTGCGTAAACCTGAGTGCCTTCAGTTAATTCGCCTTTTACTTCTATTTTTACCTTGTCTCCCGGTTTCGGACGTAATTTATCTACGGATATACTAACAGAAGCAAAACTGTTATTTATACATAAAAAAAACAACGCGCTGATAAATAAAACTTTTCTCATTTCTCCCCCCCTATATTTTTTATCCAACGACTGTAATATTAAAATCAAAAGTGTCAAATCTTTTTTATGGTATGTTAAAATCATTACCAAAAATGAAAACAGATATCTTCCGTTTGTTTATATTTAGTTGTGTTTAGTACCAAGAGAATTTGTAGTATTGACAAATTATTAAATTCGCATTATGAATAAAAATGATAAATATTTTAATGCCAATTAAAATTAAGGAGGATGTTATGAAAAAACTTATATTTTTTCTTCTGATGTTACCGATTTCGGCATTTGCTACGTTTCCTGAAGGACATGAAATTATGGGATTGGGACCTGAAAATACATATCCCATAGTTCCGACAGTAAATGGTGGAAATACTTTTTATTTTCCTGAAGATGCAGATATGATGAGTGGATATGTTTCGTTAATAAAATCATTAGGTGTAAAATATTGTAGTGCTCAGGAACCATTGCGTCTGGACGAAGACCCACCTTATTTCGCAAAAGGAGTATATCAAAGATTACCTTCACTTTCGGACTCCGGAACGGAAATAGATCTCGATGGTAAAAAATTATCTTACGGTCCCGGTGCTTATGCAGATACAATCTGGGTGCATTGTTGTTACAGACCTGTGTGGAGAAATTTTCTTATTAATTGTATGAAAAGAGCTATAGATGCCGGTTCGGAAGTCGGAGTATATGATATTGCGCTATTAAATGCTACTGCACCTCAATGTTTTTGTCCGGAGCACAATACCGGATTTAAAAACTGGCTTGATGATAATTATGATTCCCTTGAGCTTGCAGGTATGGGAATACATAACATAAATAGTTTTGACTATGCGGATGCCCTCAGGGACAGCGGATGGACTGCAAATAGTTTTAAGAATGAAATTACAAATAACGGCGGAGAAGGTATCTGGTTATGGGACGAATGGCAGGCATTTAATTACTCTACGGTTCAGGGATTCTGGAGTTCTCTTTCAAGTTCATTAAAGAATTATTCCGACAGTGCATATGGAAGACCTTTTTACATTACCGGAAATGCGTGGGTACAGGATGTGCGTATGTGTCTTATAGACTCTTATATGGATTATGTTTCGTATGAATTTTTCTTTGAATCCGATTATCCTGTTGAAGCAAATGCAGCGTGGACTTATAAAACTACTCTCAGCAGAGGGAAAAGAGGAGATATCTGGAATAAACCGACTACTAATGATAATACCGATTTCTCTCCATTATTTATGTCCGAAGCTTATGCTAACGGGGGATTCTATACCGTGGGAGATAATCCTAACCAGAAACATATAGCTACAAAGTTAGAACCTATTATTCAAATGGTAGCCTCCCAACCTTCACTTTTTGATGTTGATGAATATGGTGATTTTGGGATAATATATTCTTTGCCGTCATGGAGACATACTGCTTCGAATTCAAAAGCTTCTTATGAGGGGGCTCATCGTTTATTGCAGGATGCACATATACCTTATGATGTGATATTCGGGGGAGATAATGATTGGGTAGTTGATAGTTTTGCGCAGGGAAAACTGAATAAATACAGAGCTGTTGTGCTTCCAAGAACGGAATGCTTGAGCAATGCTCAGATAAATATGTTACTTGCATATTGCAATGCGGGCGGAATTCTTATAGGTATAGGCAATGTCGGAACAAAAAACGAAAATGGGACTTCCGTTTCAAGAACTTCATGGCAAAACTTGTTTAATGGAAAAATTGTTACTTACGGTTCGGGAAAAGTTATATCATGGAAAAGTGATATTACATATGGTTATGAAACGGATACAACCGGCAGGGGTGCGGTATGTAGTAACTTTATTCTAAGGACTGATTCTCTGCTGGAAAGGATTGTGCGTACTAATTATTCATCTTTGGTGCATTTAACAAGATTGGTAAAATCAACGGATTCTTCACAGGTTATACATCTTTTAAATTATAATTATAATACAACTGACAGCAGTATTATTGCCCGGACAAATGATACTCTGGATATTAAAATCCCTGCTTCTATGAAAAAAGATTCTCTTTACGTTTTATTTTATACACCGAGTTTAAATGCTCCGAGAGAACAATCGCTAACTTATACGAAAAGCAGTGGAAGAATTAAGTTTTGTATCCCAAGACTTGATATATGGGGAATAGTAAAAATAGGCCGTCTTTCAAGTTATGAAGACTGGGTTGGCGTGCCTACACTTTTGCAACCATCAGATTCATCCGGAGTTTCTTCAAATACGGTTACTCTTTATTGGTCAAAAACTGCAGGTGTTAGCGGAAGTTATAAATTGCTTCTTTCAAAATACAGTGATATGAGTGATACACTTTTTATTGATACTCTTTCGGATACTACTTCTCAGGTAGTCGTTCCTCGTGATGGGATGTATTACTGGAAAGTAGAAGCAATAAATATCCAGGGACGTAAAAGTGGATTGCAGGCACATCCGAACTATTTTGTTTCTCATACCAACCCGGATGATATATGGGGAGAAGTCAAAGGACACTGGACAAAAAGTAAAGGAGATTATATTGTAGTCGGGGATATCTGGTTAAATAGATTGGATAGTCTTTATATTGACCCGGGTGTTACGATAAAATTTGATGGAAATTATAAGTTTAAAATAAAAGGATACCTTGATGCTGTTGGCACAGAAGATGAACGAATTCTATTTACAAGAAACAGGATTTCCGAAGATTCAAGATGGGGAGGACTCAGGTTTGATGCAACAGAGGCCGCAGGACATCCAAGAGTAAAATATTGCACTATAGAATACGGAAGGGCAAGGGGAAGTTCTCCTGACAGAAATGGTGGTGGAGTATATATGTATGGCTCACCTGTATGGTTTGAAAATAATATAATAAGATATAATAAAGCAGAAGGAGATGGCGGCGGAATATGCTTTGCTTCAAGTTATCCCAACTCTTTCCTGAAAAATCAAGTATATGGAAACGAAGCAGGCGGATACGGAGGAGGAGTTTATTGCTCGCAGGGTGGTCCTTACGATATTTATAATTCTACAATAGCAAATAATAAAGCGGGATTATATGGAGGAGTATACTCTTACGGGTATAGCATAAGTGCAAAAAATACGATTATTTATCACAATTCCCCGGGATCTTTTTACTCGTCTTATCCTGATTCATTTACTTATTCTTGTGTTCAGGGAGGACTTGCCGGAACAGGCAACATAGACCAGTTGCCTTTATTTGCGGATACGGCAGACGGAGATTTTTCCCTTAATGCAACATCCCCATGCATAAATACTGGCGACCCGAATTTTTATCTTCTAGACCCGGACGGGAGCAGAATAGATATGGGTGCGGTTCCTTTTAATTGGGGAAAAACTACTTTTCTCCCGACACTTTTATCTCCTGCGGATTCCTGTCCTTCAAAAAATAACGTAAAATTTATATGGTCTTCTACTGTGAGTTCAAAAGGAAAATATACTTTTGAAATTGCGACCGATTCCCTTTTCGCAACCGGTATTACGTATGTAGCCATTAAAGATACTACTTTTACTCTTGCTATACCAACGAGTGGACTTTCCTATTGGCGAATTGAAGCGTTTGATTCTATTGATAGCAAATGGGAAGTGCGTTCAGGTTATCAAGACCATCCTTTTAAGACATTCATAGATACGATAAAACCGGCTATCCCGAATTTAATACAGCCGGTTAATAGATTTTTTACGAAAGATACTACCCCGACTTTTGTATGGAGAAAAGTAAACAAGAAAAACTCAACATTGGATAATGTTTTGTCATCTTCTGAACAAGAGACTTCTGTTTCTCCCGTATCTTTATTCTCCAGTGGAATTAACGTTTCTCCTGTATGTCATTCTAAATTTGCCTCAGGTGGGAAAGAATCTTATAAAGGCAAACTCTGTGAAAAAACAGTTAATCTCAAACAATCAAAAATATTGACAACTATGCTTAAAAATCCGATATTGCCTTTAATTCAAAGCAAGGGAACTACATATAAACTTGAAATATCTCCGGACAGTTTGTTTATCTTAAATGTTAGAAGATATACGATAAATGGAGATACAAACTTTACGATTCCCGATACTTTGGCACTCAGGGATTCTTTATATTTCTGGCAAGTAGAGGGAATTGATGGTGCGGGAAACCATTCAGGATTCCAGTTGTCGCCTTTCAGGTTTACTGTTGATAAAAAATCTCCTCTAGTTGCGATAATATTCCCGGATTCAGGAAGCCATCTTCTCCCTAATGACACTGCCAGAATAAGATGGACTGCAACCGATATTAATGGAATAGATTCTATTTCTATTTTGTTCTCTAAGGATAATAAGGCGACTTTTGATACTCTGATAAGGGGAATTAAAGACTCGTCTTCTTTCAAATGGACGACTCCGAATATAACTTCGGATAGCTGTTATATAATTGTAAAGGCTTATGACCGTGCACTTAATATCGGAGAAGATACGGGAGGATGTTTTAGAATTGGCTCAATAGGAACGGAAGATAAAGATATTCCGATTGTTCTTTATTTAAATTCGCCTGTTCCTAACCCGACTTGTAAATATGCGAATATTTCTTTTGGTATACCGGCGGCATCTGCAGATAAACTTGTGAGTGTAAAAATATACAATATTTCCGGCGCTCTGGAAAAAGTAATCGTAAACAATAATCTGAAACCTGGTAGATATATTATGAAATGGGATAGAAAAGGAAAAAATAATATCCTTATCGGAAATGGGATATATTTTATAGAAATGAAAGTAGAAGGTTTCAGAAAAGTAAGAAAATTAGTCTTAATCGGAAAATAACTTTAGGAAAAGTAAAAATCAGGTAGAAATATCTTTTTATAGGGGACAGACATTCTTGTCTGTCAGCCTCAAGTGGGGCTGTCATTCCTGCGAAAGTCGAAGATCCCGCTGTGGCGGTGGCAAGAATCCATTTTGTCTTGTCTTTTTGCTGTTTGTAGGGACTTGATTCATCAAGTCTTTATTCTCCTGTTTTGTGTTAATTCGTGTATATTCGCGGATAATTATTTATTATTCTATTTTTCTAATCCATGTTAATCGTGTGGCTCATTCCAAATTTTTTCAAATCAATACAATTCTTTTTATCAAAAACTACCCCTTCTTTTTTTAACAATTTTATCTGAAGTTCGTATCCTTTTTTGGGTTTTAGGGATATGCTTCCTTTACTGTTTACGACTCTATGCCAGGGAAGAGCATATTTTTCGGTAGATGAATGCAGTATATAAGATACCTGTCTTGCAGCACGGGGATTCCCTGCTACTAAAGCCACTTGTCCGTATGTAGCTACTTTCCCCCTTGGAATATCTTTTATAGCTATTATTACTCTTTGATAAAAAGATTTTTCTTCTATTTCGAATAATTCACTTAAATTTTGAATCATCATATTTAATATATTAGTATAAGCTATAAAATCAAGCATTTTTATTGACTAATTGTAATTACAGAGTAGGTAGTAGACAGTAGATAGTAGAAAGGAAACGGAAAAAACAAGTTGCTATTATGAAAGAACAAAACAGCTATATTAGTCTTATGAATCGGTCAATCAGAGGAGTTTTTAATAATGCGTTAAGAATTTCCCTGGAAAATCCTTCTATGATTTATTTTGTTTTGCAAACCATTGTACGGCAAAGGAAAGCAATAAAATTAAGATTATATTGGGAAAACAAAGGTTTTCACATACCTCCTGCTATTATTGCCAGTATTACAGGCAGGTGCAACTTAAAATGTAAAGGCTGTTATGCGAAGATTAATTGCAAGCCTTCTACTAAAGAGATGACAGATGAACAATGGGGAAAAGTATTTGAACAGGCAAAAGAACTTGGAATATCAATTATACTATTGGCCGGGGGAGAACCTTTTATTAAAAAAGAAATATTAAATGTTACAAAGCGTTTCCCTGAAATCATTTTCCCGGTATTTACGAATGGTCTTTTACTAAATGAAGAAATCATAATGGAATTAAAAAAACAAAAGAACGTAATTCCGGTTATAAGTATGGAAGGATTTGAAGAAAATACTAATGAGCGTAGGGGAGATGGGGTTTACGAAAATATACAGAAAAAAATAAAAGAATTAAACAAGGAAGGTATATTTTTTGGTGTTTCTTTGACAATTACAAGAAATAATTTTGATATGATAACGGATGCAAACCTTATAAAAAAGCTAATAAAGGATGGCTGTAAATTAGTTTTCTTTGTGGAGTATGTTCCTATGGAACAGGAAACTGAAAATATGGTTCTTGCGGATGTTCAGAAACAAGAATTGGGAAAAATAATAAAAAGGTTTAATGCTCAATTTAGAGGCATATTTATTGCTTTTCCGGGTGATGAGATGGCGTATGGCGGATGTCTTGCCGCAGGACGTGGCTTTATTCATATCAGTACGGAAGGTAATCTTGAACCCTGCCCATTTGCTCCATATTCGGATACGAATTTGAGTAATATATCATTAAGAGAAGCTTTACAATCTGATTTTTTAAGAAAGATACGGGAAAATTCGGAGTATTTAATAGAAGGAAAAGGTGGATGTGCCCTTTGGAATAACCGTGATTTGGTTAAATCTTTGATGAAATAATCGGAGTAAGAAGCAAGAATTGCAATTATTCTTAAAGAATTTTTAAAGTGGGGTGAGAAATCGTTTGACTTTTCATATTTTACAACATATTTTAAATAAAAATTTAGCATAGGAGCAAAATGAAAAAATCTATCAAATTATTTCATTGGTTGCCACGAATTATTTGTATTCTGGCTATTCTTTTTGTTAGTATGTTTGCTTTGGATTCTTTCTCCCCGAACCTTACAATCTGGCAGCAACTTTTAGCATTCTTTATGCATCTTATCCCGACTTATGTTTTAATTATTTTTCTTATTGTTGCATGGAAAAGAGAATTAATTGGTGGCATTATTCTTACTTTGATAGGCATTGGAGTTAGTCCATTTTTATTCAATCTTAATTATAGAAGAAATCATTTTTCTGTCTTTCAAAGTTTTGGCATTGTTATGGCGATTGCCTTTCCTTTTATTATTGTCGGTATTCTCTTCATTGTAAGTCATATTATGAAGAAAAAGAATCTTCCACCGAAGAGTAGAGAATCCAATTAAAAGAATGCACTACGTTATTTTATTCAATAGTGTTCACTTTGTTATGAAAGCTGAAAAAGCTATAAAGGAAAAAGGTATTGGAGTCCAACTAATTCCTGTTCCTCGTCAATTTTCTTCTGATTGCGGTATGGCGATAAAAATAAAAGAAGAAAATATAGAAAGTGTAAAACAATTACTTGAAAAAGGAAGTTATAAAGTTGAAGGCATTCATAAAATCTCTGAATAACATTTACATTTCAATGCTTCCCCGGATATATTGTAAAAATTATTATGGTAGCTCTTATTAAATTATTAATCGTTGTTTTTATTTTTATATTCCTCGTATCCAGAAAATTAAATATTGGATTAATAATGCTCTTTAGTTCATTATTAATGGGAATATTTTTTCTGATGTCTCCTATGAATATTCTTAAAAGTTTTGCCACCGGGACTTTCAATCTCGATACATTAAAATTACTTGCTACCGTTTATTTTACTTTAACATTTGGATATTTTTTAAAAGAATTTGGTTATTTTAATAAAATGAAAATCTCGCTTGAGAACTTAATTCATAATAGAAACATCACAATCGCCATTCCTCCCGCTATTGTAGGATTTATTCCTATGCCTGCCGGTGCAATGTTATCCGCTCCGATGGTTGAAGAAGCCAGTAAGGGAATGAATTTATCCCCCGAACTGAAAACGTATATAAGTTACTGGTTCAGGCATCCGTGGGAGTATTGCTGGCCGGTTTATCTTGGAATGATTCTTGCTTCAAGCGTTCTTAATATTCCGGTTCGCACACTTAGTTTAAATCAATATCCGTTATCTATTGCCATTATAGTTGTGGGTATTGTTGTATGTTCTATAATGTTCCCTAAAGAAGCAAAAAACATGCCTCAAACTTCCAACTTAAAAACAAAAAAGAGCAGAGATTTAGGAACATTTTTTATCAGTATTTTACCGATTCTTTTGGTTTTTGTATTTGTAGTTGTTGTAAAATTGGATGTTATTATAGCACTTGCAATTACTGTAATAATGATAATTTTGTTACAGAAACCGTTTCCCAAAAATATTTTACCGGGATTAAAATCAGGTCTATCTTTGGATATAAGTTTATTACTTGTTGCCGTTATGATATTTAAAAAAGTTCTGGAAAATTCGGGCGCCCTTACTTCTATTACCCAATTTCTAGGTAATTCCAATACCTCATCGTTACTTCTGCTTGCTTTTATACCTTTTATTGTGGGATTTTTAACCGGAGTAACTACTGCATTTGTGGGAATTGCGTTTCCTATGTTGATGCCAGTATTACATAATAACCCGACGTATGTTATGTTTGCTTATGCATTTGGATTTGCCGGAGTCTTACTGTCACCTGTCCATCTTTGCCTTGCAGTAACAAAGGAATATTTTAAAGCTAATTTCTGGGGAGTCTATAAAATGCTTATCCCTTCAACTGTCTTTGTAATGGTTGTTGCGATTGTTATAATGATGATAAAATTGGGGTAAGTAGAATTTTTTCAAGTAAAGCAATAAGATAAAATTGACAAAAAACTTTAATAAAGTAAGATAGAAATTATGAAATTTTTCCACCGAAGGCGAATCAGCCTCTGGCTGAATATGTTTCGCTTTTCTTTTTGTCTTTCTCTGCTATTGAGTTTTATTCCTTCTGCATATTCTCAATATTGGGAGTTTGGAAAGAATAAAGTTCAGTATAAAGGATTTGACTGGAAAGTTGTGGATAATGATGAATTCAGTTTGGTTTATTATCCTGGAGGAGAGGAACTTGAAAAATTTGCACACAGTGTAATAGCAGAGAATTATGAGAGGTATTGTAAAGCTTTAAATCATAGACCTAAGGGACGAGTCCCGGTTATATTGTATAATTCACATAACGATTTTGAACAAACAAACGTTACTACTGAAGTAGATGAAAGCGTAGGTGGTTTTACCGAAATCTTCAAGAGTAGAGTTGTTGTCCCATTTGATGGCTCATATGAAGTTTTTCGGCATGTGCTTTCACACGAACTTGTGCATGCATTCCAGTTTAGTGTTTTAAAAGGAGATGGGTTTACTCAAGTTCTTGCATTAAAGGTATCTCAAATTCCATTATGGTATATGGAAGGGATGGCAGAGTATTTTTCACTCGGGTGGAATGCAGAAGCAGATATGGTAATAAGAGATGCTTTATATTGGGATAAGGTAAGACCAGTAGACAGACTTTATGAAATACAAGGTTCATATTTAATGTATAAAGAGGGACAATCAATATTGAATTTTATCGTAAATAGATATGGAGAAAATAAATTAGGGGAAATATTAAGAAAACAGGGAATAATAGGAAATTTTGAAGGTTCTCTTGAATCGGTTCTCGGAATAGATGAAAAAGAATTAAATCGTTTATGGATGCAAGAATTAAAGACTAAATATTGGAAAGAGTGTGCCGGTAAATTACCGGTTCCTGAAAATACTAGACAACTTACAGATAGAGATGGTAAATATGCTTTTAACACCAGTCCCGTAATATCTCCTGATGGAAGTGAAATAGCATTTTTTTCTGACAGGGATGATTATGAAAGTCTTTATCTGATGTCCGCAATAAACGGTGAAGTAAAGGCTAAATTAATAGGCGGCGGCAAAACAGAGGCATTTGAATCGTTCCATATTATGCAAGGTGGAATAAGTTGGTCTCCTAATAATCAGAAAATAGTTATGGTGGCAAAAAGCGCAGGTAAGGATGTTTTATATATTATGAATCCGCATAATCGTAAAATAACAAAAAAAATTATACCCGAGCTCGACAGAGTGTTTTCACCGTCATTCTCACCTGATGGTAAAAAAATAGCCATAAGAGGAGTAAAAGAAGGTGCTGCAGATATATACGTTATTGATGTGAAAAGCGGTGATATGGAGCAAATTACGGAAGATGTTTATGATGATATGACACCTTCATGGTCGTTAGATGGAAAGTATATACTTTTCTCATCAGATAGACCTTACGAAGATAGTGTGTGGAGATATGGTTATTATTCCATATTTCGTGCAGGTGCTTTTGATAATTTGGTAGAAAAAATGTCTATAGATATGCCCCGGGCAAGTTTTTTAGTATCACCTATGCAGGTAGTTGGAGATTCAACGGGAGATACCTGTGTTTTATTTGTATCAAATTATACAGGGGCAAATAATTTATTTGTGTTTCATAGTCTGGACAAAAAATTATTACAACTTACTGATGTTATAGGGGGCGTTTTTACTCCATCAGTGACAAAAGACGGCAAATATCTTACATTTTCATTGTATTGTAAAGGTGGATGGGATATATATGCAATAAAGAATCCAACAAGTAAGGGATTTATAGCTGATTCGGAAAAAGTTTTCTCTTTGAAATATAATATAATTAATAAAGATACGGTGCCGGATGCGGGGAAAAAACTTGGTTTAAGACTTACCCCGGATTGGGCAAGCGGGGGATTAGCTTATTCTTCAAGCGGAAGTTCCATATATGCAGAGTTTTTGATGTCGGATTGGGCCGGCAACCATCAGCTTTATCTTCAATCAAATAGTCCCGATAATTTATTGGGTAATTTTTATATGAGTTATTTGTATCGTCCACATCGTTGGGATTATGGAATTGCTGTTGCAAAAAATGAATATTGGGCTTATTTTTCTTCTTTTTCTTATGATTCTTTAGTAAAACATAGGGAGTCTGGATGTGCTTTTTTAGCTCAGTACCCGATAGATAAGTTTCGGAGAGTAGAATTAAATTGGCAAACCTATCTTATAGAAGAAGAAGGCTTTTATGACGATGGAATTACGTATAGTAGTTTTGGTTCCGGATGGGAATACATTACAGGTCCTGAAGTTTCTTTTGTTCTGGATAATTCAATATGGAACCAGACGGGTCCCTATAATGGTGAGAGAATGAAAATCTCGTTAAAGAGCAAATTACCGTTAGAAGATATGCCGGGACAGCGGTATAGCCTTGCATATAATCAGTATTCAATAGATTTAAGAAAATACTTAAGGATAACGAATAATTTCTCTTTTGCTACGCGATTTATGAACATTGGAATATGGGGAAGAGATGAAACAAATTTTAATTATAATATTATTGATGGAGATTATTTGAGAACGGGATGGGGCGTAAATTTTGTAGAAGGAAGGAACCTTGGATTGTTTAGTATGGAATTCAGATATCCTTTTGTAGATGAAATAAAAATAGCTTTCCCATTGCCTCTTATATTGGGTGGAATAAGAGGTGGAACGTTTGTGGATTTTGGTTATGGAAGAGATGATTTTAATTTTAAGGGAATGAAAATCATGCAGAATGGGGAGTTAAAAGATTTGAAAATGAGTTTCGGGACAGGGATAAGAATGAATTTATATCAATTCTACTTAAAGATTGATTGCGCATGGAGTGCCGATTTAATGCACAATATTTCGCAACCAGCTTATTATATTTCACTTTCCCCGGAGTTTTAAAAATCACAAGTAAGTCAACGTCACGGCAGACTCTGCAAAAGGCGGAGTTACACAATTTCTTAACTTCCCCCTGAGTTAGCAGAAAAACAATTTCTGAGAAATCACAAACCGAATGTTTCTATGCCTGTCTATCTTTTATAGGAAAACGATTTTACACGCTATGTCCAATTTGTGAGGGTATTATCCCACAACCTCATCTTTTACAGGTTTTGTTTCCTCTCGTACAAATCTTTCCCAATCTTTGTTGAAACTTTCTGTAAATCTTAATATTTTACTAGAAATCTTAATATTTTACTATGATTTTTCCTTGCAGTTTCCCTGACATACATTAGCATAATCAATTCTATTTTAAACAAGAAGTATGAATGTTTTTTTAAGAACGTATTACAAAAAGATGGAAAAAGAGGAGGTTCTGATGAGAGTAGGTAACTATGCCTCAAAACAAGTGCAACTAATTTTTACAGCTCTTTTGTTTATAGAAATAAAAAGCAGGGAGGGAATAGAATGAAAAGAGTTTATCTTATAGTAGTATTAGAATTATTTGTTTTTGGTTGTGTAAAGATGGTAACACCTCAGTCAATTTTTTGTATTTTTTTGATTGATAAATGCGACTTATCGCTTAGTTTTAGGTATTAGAAAATTAATGTCTATCACTATTCAATAGGGTTTTAAGGAGGTATAAAATGAGTTTACATGAATCAAATAAATTTTGGCTTTACCCACTAATATTAATGGGATTTGTATTATTTCTTGCGAATGGTTGTAGGAAAAATGATAAAGACGATTCGATACCAACTACAGTAACTGATATTGACGGTAATGTTTATAATATCGTAACTATAGGCACACAAACTTGGATGCAAGCAAATCTAAAAGTCACCAAATACAATGACGGTACAGCAATTCCCAATGTTACAAGTGATTCAGTATGGAGAAATCTCACAACGGGTGGATATTGTTGGTATGACAATGATACAGGAACATTACATAAAGAGTTTGGAGCATTATATAACTGGTATGCAGTAAATAAAGGAAAACTTGCACCAAACGGATGGCATGTTTCAACAGATGCGGAGTGGACAACACTTAAAAATTATCTTATTGCAAACGGGTATAATTATGATGGTACAAAAACAGGCAATAAAATAGCATTAGCTCTCGTAAATATGTATCGTTGGGCTACATCAGACAATGTGGGTGCAGCTGGAAATATCAGTTATTTTTCGTATAGTAATAAAAGTGGCTTTTCAGCTGGTCCAGGTGGTTATCGTTTCGACAATGGATTCAGCAGTTGGGGGTACAACGGCAGCTTTTGGACTTCTACAGAGCAAGATACAAACAGCGCAGTGTATTGGAGTCTGAATTACAGTCATGACTATGTGAGCTACGCCTATGCCGAAAAACTACATGGTTTTTCTGTCCGCTGTGTAAAAGATTAATTATTTAACTGATACAAAACCTACGAAACGCTAACGCCGATAGGCGAAATTGTCTATAAGTAAGGCTCTCGCACCACATGGCGGGTAGAGCGGTATGCACACTTTGCGACATAGTTATGCTACATATTTGTTGGAGCAAGGTACTGATTTAAGATTGATACAAACATTGCTCGGATATAATGTTAGCATAATGATAAATAGTAACATTATAAAGATGAATATAGTGGTGTAGAGTATAAAAAAGGGGGGAGGATGAAAAAAGTTACGGGCTTTTTTTTACTGGTTTTTATGACAGCACAAACTTATGCGCAGAGTTATCAAATCAGTTTTGCAGGAACAGGCTCAAGTACAAGTGTTGATTCCGTAAAAGTAGAAAACCTGACGCAATGCACAAGTTTAAATCTTAGCGGAAGCGATACATTGCAACTTACAAATATAGGAATAAACGAATCGGATTTGAATCCCGGTAAAGGGAATACTATACATATCTATCCGAACCCAATGGCAGGAAATTGTTTAGTAGATTTTGAAGTCCGCATCAGGCGGAGCAAAACAATTCTTAATTTATATGACGTAACGGGAAAAAGAATTTTACAAACACAGGCATTATTATCAAAAGGTCATCATACTTACAACCTGAGCGGGCTTAGCAGTGGCGTGTATCTTTTGAAAATAAAGTCAGAGTGCGAAGCTTATTCCTATATGGCAAAAATAGTAAGCAATAATTTAACAAGAGGTATTATTGAAATAAAACATATTGGAATGACATCAAGTATAGACAAACAAAACACAGCTTTAAATACAATAAAGACGAGGGGATTGAAAAGTGAAAAATCATTAATAAATATGCAATATACCACAGGTGACAGGTTAAAGATAACAGGAAAATCGGGAATTTATCGCACTATTTTTATGCTCGTACCAACCCAGAGCCAAACCGTGACATTTAATTTTATTGACTGCACTGATGCAGACAGTAATCATTATGCAGTGGTTCAAATAGGCACACAGGTATGGATGGCAGAAAACCTTAAAACCACTAAATACCGAGATAGCTCAAGTATTCCAAACGTTACTGACAATACTCAGTGGGCTAATTTAACAACTGGAGCATATTGCAATTATGATAATAATGTAACCTATAGCAATACTTATGGTCGTTTATATAATTGGTATGCAGTGGCAGACAGTCATAATATGTGTCCTGTTGGATGGCATACACCTTCTGATGGTGAATGGACAATTCTTACAAACTATTTGGGCGGACAAAGTGTGGCAGGCGGTAAACTGAAAACAAATTGTACAACGCCTTGGGGAAGTCCTAATTACGGAGCAACCAATGGAAGTGGTTTTTCGGCGCTTCCGGGGGGGTGTCACCTTAACAATGGTGCTTTCCAAGGTATGGGGCTCGGCGGTTACTTGTGGTCGGCTACGGAGGGCAGTGCGGCGGACGCATGGTCCCGTGACATGTACTACTTTGACGCTGCTGTGTACCGTGGCAACTGCAGCAAAAGATATGGCTGGAGCGTCCGTTGCGTCAGGGATTGAGTACAAAACACGGAAAGTAGCGAGAAGCTAGGAACGGAAAGAACAGGAGGCGTAGAATGATTACAAGTGAAGAGAAACATAGTTCATTAATAAAGATGTTAAATAAAAAAACTTCGTCTAAGATGGACATATACGGGACAAAATGTATCTTTTTATTTTTTGTTTTTATTTTTAGTACAAGTTTATCTAACTGCTTTGCTCAATACTCAGGATGGAAAGTTTATAATACCTCTAATTCCGGGTTGCCTAATAATTCCATTTACAGTCTTGCAATAGAAGGAAACGTAAAGTGGATTGGTACATATTATGGTGGGTTAGCGAAGTTTGACGACACTACATGGACTGTGTATTATACAAGTAATTCCGGCTTGCCGTATGACGTTATCACTGCACTTGCAATAGAAGGAAGCGCAAAGTGGATTGGCACATGGGGTGGATTAGCGAAGTTTGACGGCAATACATGGACTGTGTATAATAAAGATAATTCAGAGTTGCGTGATAATTGGGTTCTTGCGCTTGCAATAGAAGAAAGTGCAAAGTGGATTGGTACAAGGGGTGGGTTAGCGAAGTTTGACGGCACAAATTGGACTGTGTATGATACGAGTAATTCAGGATTGCCTGATAATTGGGTTCTTGCGCTTGCAATAGAAGAAAGTGCAAAGTGGATTGGTACAAGGGGTGGGTTAGCGAAGTTTGATGGTGCAAACTGGACTGTGTATGATACGAGTAATTCAGGATTACCTGATAATTGGGTTTATTCTCTTGCGATAGAAGGAATCGCAAAGTGGATTGGTACTTCGGATGGGCTTGCAGTATATAATGATTCTATAATAGGAATAGAAGAACAGTCAAATTTGGATTTTGCCTGCCTGACCGGTAGGCAGGGATTTCGAAGTGCGGAATTGAAAATAGGGCAGAATCCATTCTTTCAGTCAACAGTAATTACTTATTCCATTACCCGCTTGCCCGCCGTAGGAGGAAATAACGATTACACTAGTACACTATTAACTATTTATGATTTAACTGGTCGTTGCATAAAAACCCTTGTAAATGAACTCAAACCTGCCGGTACTTATACCACAATCCTGAACGCAAACGAACTAAAAACAGGAATATATTTTGTGCAATTAAATATTGGTACATTCAAAACAACAAAGAAACTAATTTTAATGAAGTAAAATCAACAGTAATTGTCTGTTTACCTGCCGATAGACATGGATTGCGGTATGCATGGATTCCCGCCACCGCCAAGTCGGGATCTACGACTTTCGCGGGAATGACGAATGAGGAGAAAAGATGAAAATGAAACATCCTGTTTCGGTAGGACTATTCGGCTTTGACAGACAATTATAAGATAAAAATTTGGGAGGAAGATATGAAAAAATTAATATTAGTTATTTTGCTTTGCCTTATAACATATACTAAAACACTTGCTTCTCCGGAACAAGATAGTGCTTATAAGCATTTGTACGAGCAAATGGATAAATATCACGAAACTTTTTATGTCTATACGGATATGAGTGCAGGCGGAAATCATTATGTGCTAACAAAGTGGATGAATTCTACGGCAATTGTGTTAAATCAAGCCTGTACATTAGCGCCATTTTCCGGAACAACCTGTATCAGTTGCTCTTATTTTGCTGATAGTGCATCATGGGCAGCCGTGAGATGGGTAGATACAATCGGGTGTAATTTGACCGGTGCAGATACCTGTTATTTCATGGCAAAAGGAGAAAATGGTAATGAAATAATCAGATTCGAAGTAGGGGGCGAAATAGGTGACCCGATTCCCGCTACTAAGATATGTACTTTAAGTACAACATGGGAATCATATACTATACCCCTTCCCGATGGAAATATTGACAATTTGAAAGGAGAATTTTGCTGGGTTGCAACGAGTATGTATAACACCAATGGATGTACTTTCTATTTAGACGATATAAAATATAACCTATCACGATTGGATTCTTCAAGATTAAGATTCATACAAAGTTATATTCCTCAATCATACGTACACGACAAGTACTGGGCGCTAAATCAGGCATATACATACGATAATGCTCTTGCTATGCTTGCCTTTATAGCTCAAGACAGCTTAAAACGTGCAAAACTTATCGGTGATGCTTTTAAGTATGGACAAGAACACGATAGGTTCTTTCATGATGGGCGTCTTAGAAATGCTTATAGAACAGGAGATATTTCTGAACATAATAGCGAGGCACGTTTACCCGGTTGGTGGAATGATACTCTCTCAAAAGAATGTGAAGACTCGTATCAAGTTGGCACATACACTGGTGATATGGCATGGGTGATTATTGCATGGCTAACCTATGATTCACTTAATCATGAAACGCGATATCGAGCTAATGCCTGCTCTCTTGGAAACTGGATTTGGAATAATTGTTATGATGCTAATGGTATCCCGGGATATACCGGAGGGTATATAGGAGGTGAACCCACCCCTGAGAAGGAAAGATGGAAGTCAACCGAACACAACCTTGATGTGTATGTGGCTTTCAAGCACTTATATGATGTAACCAATGAACTCAGATGGGATACTCTTGCAAATCTGGCATGGGATTTTGTTGATTCAATGTGGGATTCAGACAGTGGCCACTTTTGGGTAGGAACGAAAAATAGTGATACAATAAACTATTTTTCATCTCTTGATGCGCAAACTTGGGGAGTGCTCACAGAAGGTAATCCGGATACTTGTATGAAAGCAATTAACTGGGCAGAGGAGAATTGTCGGGACTCTTGTGGTACTTTTCAAGGTTTTCACTTTAGCACAATACGTGACGGAATATGGTGGGAAGGAACTGCTCAAATGTGTTGTGCGTTCCAGAATAAAGGGGATAACGCAAAAGCTGATACATTCCTTGACCAGTTGAAAAACTGGCAATCAAATAATGTCCCGGTTGGAAATAATAAAGGTATAGGAGCTTGTTACCCGGATAGTATTTATACCGGAATGGATAAGATGTGGGGACAATGGAATTATTATAATAGACTACATATTGGCGCTACTTCATGGTATATTTTTGCCCTTAAAAAAGTTAATCCTTATTGGCTAAAAGATACTATTATTGTTGGGATTGATGAGAACAATACAGGAAAGTTTGTCTTATATTCTCAAAAATGTCCAAACCCTGTAACCGGGGATGTAATTGTTGAGTACCAGTTAGCTTGTCCCGAGAAAGTAAGTTTGAGGATTTACGATGTTACCGGCAGGATGGTATGCACACTTATAAACGAAAACCAAGATGCCGGTTTACACAAAATAAAGTGGAACACAAGTTCTCCTAAAATAAGAACCGGCGTATATTTCTGCCATTTGAAAGTTGGTAATTTTAGTGATGTAAAGAAAATAATAGTACTACGATAGCCAAAAATTACTCTTATATTCGGGAGGAAAAGGAAGCAAATCCAACTTTTGGTAGAGATAGTTATTAGAAAAAAACTCTCCTCTAAAAATTACGCCCCCATCTTTTTTCTAGATTAGAACATTGAAAAACATTGACGCTTTGAAAGTTATGGGTATACTTAAAAATTAAAAAGATGGCAAATACTTATACAGGTGAATTTGCGGCATTAGCAACTGCCTTTTGCTGGACTTTTACATCCACTGCCTTTACAATAGCTTCAAGGTATGTTGGCGCCGGGGTAGTAAATAGAACACGTTTAGCCATAGCCGTATTTTATCTTCTAATTGCTCATTTCTTTATGGCAGGACGTTTCTTTCCAATCCATGTTGAATTGTCTCAACTGGGATGGCTTGGATTATCAGGAATAATTGGACTTACTTTGGGGGACGCTTTTCTTTTCCAGTCATATGTTCTTATTGGAACTCAATTATCAATGTTGATTATGTCACTTGTCCCTATTATAAGTGCGTTGATAGCATGGGTTTTCTTAAAAGAAACATTAAAACCTATTGAAATATTTGCCATAGTTTTAACCATAAGCGGCATAATTATAGTGCTTATGCAAAAACAGAATTTTTTATCAGAAATATCTGACCGTAAAAAATACCTTACTGCATTAAAACAACTTAAAATAGGAATTCTTTGTGCTATCGGTGGAGCTTTTGGACAGGCAATAGGTCTTGTAGTTGCCAAAAAAGGTATGGGTAATTTATCGGGATTGTCGGTAACTCTCATAAGAGTATTAATCGGGGCAATTGTTATATGGATATGGACTATTTTTAGCGGAAACGTTAAACAAACATTTCAAAAACTAAATAATAAAAAAGCTAATTTGTTTATTGCCGGAGCTGCATTCGGAGGCCCATTTTTAGGAATATGGATGTCTATGGTTGCGATTAAATGGACAAGTATCGGAATCGCTTCAACACTTATGGCGTTGCCTCCTATTATGTTGTTGCCTGTAGCATACTGGGTTTTTAAGGAAAAGATTACTTTTAGGGCAGTAATCGGAACTCTTATTGCAGTTGCAGGTTCAGCTATTATTTTTCTGACATAAAAATATATGAAAGAAGCTTTTTCAAAGGCATTAAAAGATTCATTAAAAGTGTCGTGGATGTTAATCCAGGTATACATTCCGTTATCCCTGTTAACTATTTTTCTTAAAAAAATAGGATTTATTGATTTTATTGCTCCTTTTTTTGCCCCAATGATGAAATTGATGGGATTACCCGGGGAAACCGCCATTACTCTGATTGCGGGATTTACTAATAATATATATGCAGCGCTTGGAACAATGGCTGCATTTGATTTAACCCCCAGACAGGTTACTATTCTTGGAATTGTAATAGGAATATCTCACAACCTAATCGTGGAAACCGGAGTCCTTATAAAATTAAAAATGGCAAACTTTAGAATTGCTTTTTTTAGAATAGTCGCTGGGCTTATAACCGGAATTCTCATAAATTTTATACTACCTCAAAATATAAAAGGAGTAAGAATAAGTCCATATTATAAATCAACCGATCTATCGTGGCTTAAAAGTTTTCAAAAAATAGGTATTACCTGTCTTCAGATAGTAGTTGTTATATTTTTAATAATGTTGATGTACGAATTGGTAATCTTGTGGAAACACAGGATTGTTATAAAGCAAAAATTCAAAGTAATCACAAAAATAATTGGTTTCAGTGATTCTGCTTTTGTTCCGTGGATTATTGCATTTCTTGTTGGAATCGCATACAGTGCAGGAATCCTTTTCCAACTTACAAAAAATCAAAAACTTAATCACAGGGATGTATGTTTAATAACTATTTTCTTATGTATAGCGCATGCGGCCATTGAAGATACAATGCTCTTTGGACTTTTAGGCGGGAACCTCATATGGATTATAGTAACTAAAGCCGTGGTAGCTTTTACAATAACCAGAGTATTCGCTACAAGGGATATTTATAAGAAATTTTTATGGATAGGATTACGAAAAGAGTAAAAAGTTGAAAAACAAAGGAGGGTATAATGTATCTTTCAACTTTCAAGCTTAACAATAAAGTTTTTATAGGGTGTAAATTTGAAGACAATTTATTCAGACTTGATAAAATGTATACATATCTTACCCGGAAGCCTTCCCCTTTAGGGTTCAAAGATATGCTGTCTTTAATTGAAAGAGAAGATGTTTTGAACGAGTTAAAAGAATTAAATGGAAAAATTCAAAATATCATGTCAAAATCGGATAAATACAATGAATTATTAAAAAAAGATATAGTATATAAAATTAACGATGTGCAAATAGCTGCTCCGATTTTAAACCCGCATAAACTCATTTGTATAGGTTTGAACTATAAAGACCATTGTTTAGAACAAAATATAACTATACCTAAAAATCCTATACTTTTTTCCAAGTTTAATACAGCTATAATAGGAAATGGTGATAACATTATACGTCCTAAGCAAACGGAACAATTGGATTTTGAAGGCGAACTGGCATTTATCATAGGGAAAAAAGGGAAAAATATCCCCATAGAAGAAGCCATGGATTACATTTTTGGATATACTATTTGCAATGACGTAAGCGCAAGAGACATACAGTTCTCGGACAAACAATGGTTAAGAGGAAAAAGTTTTGATACGTTTGCTCCTATGGGACCGTTTTTAGTTACTAAAGATGAAATAAAAGATCCGCATAACCTTAATATAAAAGTAAGTTTGAATAAAAACGTTATGCAGGACTCGAATACGAAAAATATGATATTTAATATTCCGCACCTTGTGAATTTCATATCCAAAGTATTTCCTTTAGTGCCGGGAGATGTTGTTACAACTGGAACTCCGAATGGGGTAGGCGTTTTTCGCAACCCACCCGTTTTTCTGAAAGAAGACGATAAAATTACGATAGAAATAGAAAAAATTGGTGTTTTACAAAATACCGTTGTAATGGAAAAATAGAGGGAATAGTTAAATTAGGAAGGTTTAGGAACAAGAGAACAAAATATCCGATAAAATAGGGGGCAGAAGAATATGAAATCGTGGAATATCATTTTAAAAATGATAACCGATAACGGCTCCAATAGATCCTCCTAAGAATAAAAACGATGGATCACTGTTTTGGTTAGTAATATATCCTCCTATTAGGGCGCCAATAATGCCACATACTACCGCATCTTTGTAAGAGCCTTTTTGTTTTCTATTTTTACCAATAAAATCAACTCCATTTGCACTGCCAATTCCGGTTCCTACAGCCATTGAAACCTTACACAATGAAATAAGCCATTCTCCTCCTGTGGATTGGTCTCGTAAAAATAACATCATAGGTATTGAAGGAGTTAACCCGACGCAAAAACCACCTAACCCACCTATTAACCCTCCAAATCCTTCCAATAAATAATCAAGAGCATTTACTTTTTTCCTATTGAACAAGGAATCTTGAATTGCTAATTCTATATTTTTTCTATCCGTCCATAGAAATTCTATATTATTCTCGATTGACATTCCCGGGACTATTTGCATTGCTGATTGGCCTTTTCCATTTAAACTGCCATATCTTAAATTCTCATTTATTAAGAAGTTATTATTCACAGCCTTATTCTTTATGGATTCATTATATATTTTAGCTGCATTGTTTAATCGTAATTCTCCAAGTATGCCTGACGTAATACCAAAGCAAATAAAATATATGCTGTAACCATATTCAGCATTGGAAAATAAAGGATAAAAACACCCAATAGCGATGCCCAGGAAACAGTCAATCCTATAATAGGTAAAATTATTAATTTCGGAAACAGCTTTTTCTGATGAAAAAACTGCTTTTTTAAAATCCCCCCCAAAAAAGCCAATGGAATGCTCTTTACCATACTGAATAAAACTGGATCCTTTAAATAAATTGTGCTTTATTGTAAGTTCTTCCGATTGCAGCGAATCTATTACTTCGGAATGTGCATACGAAATAATTAATAAAGAGATTATTATAGCTTTTAGGGTATTCATATCTATCCCATTACATAAAGCAATTACTTAACTTTTTATTTTATAATCTAAAACTATTAGAAAGTCAAATAGATTTACAATATTAAAACACAGGAAAGTAACAATCAAGTATCATTCTTAGATTAAAATCATTTCAATTCTAAAATTTTTCTTGACAAAGTATTATTTTAATTTAATTTCAAAAATACTATGAAATATATTATTAAAGATTTGAAGATAAAGGGGGTAACGTTGACCCCCCAAAGAATGGCGATAATAGAGTTTTTGAAGAGCAACCTTAATCATCCTACGGCGGAAGATATTTATAAGGCGCTTGAAGAAAAATATCCTTCGATGTCTATTGCTACCGTATATTCTACATTAGAGTTATTGAAAGCTAATGGTTATATTCAGGAACTTTCAATAAGAAAGAGGGGAAAGGCTTGTTTTGACTTTACTTCAAAAAATCATCATCATTTTTTGTGTTTGAAATGTGATAATATAATTGATATTGAATCTGAATGTATAAATACCTGTCCGATAGTAAAGGCAGGGCAATTGGAAGGATGTAAGGTAGGAGAAATTCAGGCGTATTTATACGGAGTATGCTCGGAATGCAAT
Source organism: bacterium (assembly GCA_028688815.1). Taxonomy (GTDB): domain Bacteria; phylum Hydrothermota; class UBA3073; order JACQXS01; family JAQTXJ01; genus JAQTXJ01. The sequence continues at coordinate 23,547 of JAQTXJ010000009.1, forward strand.
AAAAATACTATAAAGAAAAATAAGAACAAATAGCAACTAGAAAGAGACAATGGAAAAAACTGACTGCCGAGAGAAAACTATAGATATGTTTTGTTATCAGTGTTCCCAGACTGCAAAAGGAACCGGATGCACTGTAAGTGGTGTATGTGGAAAAAGTCCTACAGTAGCAAAATTACTTGATAATTTAATATTTATAATTAAAGGAATGTCTGCTTATTTATATCACGCAAGGGAACTTGGATTTACGGATCCTGATATAGATGGTTTTTTGGAAAAAGCATTTTATTCTACGTTTACTAATGTAAATTTTGATGTCGGGAGCTATGTTCAGTTGGCTATTGAGGCAGGGCAAATGAACATAAAGACAATGAAACTCCTTAAAAAAGCATATATTGATACGTATGGGGAACCTATTCCGGTTAAAATTCAGACGGGGATATTCAAAGGGCGTGGAATTATTGTTACGGGACACGGATTAAAAGCCCTTGAACATTTACTAAAGCAAACAGAAGGTATGGGAATAAACGTTTACACTCATTCCGAAATGTTGCCTGCTCACGGTTATCCTGGGTTAAAAAAATACAAACATCTTGTTGGCAATATTGGGAAAGCCTGGTTTGACCAGAAAAAAATATTTTCACAATATCCAATGGCTATTCTTGCTACATCAAATTGCGCTCTTATACCAAAAGATGATTATAAAGACAGAATGTTTACAACGGGTCCCGTAAGGTTACCCGATGTAAAACACATAGATAATTATGATTTTACGCCTGTTATAAAAAAAGCAAAATCTTTATCCGAGCTTGAAGAGAGTAGGGGAGATGTCGTGTTTACGACCGGTTTTTCCAAATCAGTTATTATGTCTCTTGCTGGAAAAATCAAAGAATTGGTAACGAGCGGAAAAATTCGTCATTTCTTTCTTATAGGGGGATGTGATTCACCGATTGGAAAAGGTGAATATTATAGGGAATTTGCAAAAAAATTACCCAAAGATACGATTATTCTTACTCTTGCCTGTGGAAAATACAGGATAAATGATTTGGATTTAGGCGATATAGAAGGTATTCCAAGATTGATAGATTTGGGACAGTGTAACGATTCCATAGTTGCAATTGAAATTGTTGCGGCGCTTTCTGAGTTGTTTGGAGTTAAAATTAATAAATTGCCGTTGACTCTTGTATTGAGCTGGACAGAACAAAAAGCAGTAGCTATTTTATGGAGTCTTTTATCACTCGGGCTAAAGAGAATATATCTTGGACCGATATTGCCGGCATGGGTGAATGGAGATATATTGAAAGTTCTTCAGGACAATTACGATATAAGACTTATAAGCGAACCGGAAAAAGATATAAAAGAGATATTGCCTTAAGACTTGGAGGTAAAATGGAATGCGACAAGAAGCAATTATGTTCGGAATGTTTATCTTTGAAAGCACATAAGTTAGTTGAGTTTGTAGATTATCAAAAGGATTCTGTCATAAGCAAGACGATTATAGATAAAAAAATAGGAACGGTAACCGTATTTTCTTTTGATAAGGGGCAAGGATTAAGCGAACATACAGCTTCTTTTGATGCTATGGTTTGTATTATTGATGGGGAAGCAGAAATTACCATATCCGGGAAACCGTCTATAGTTAAAGCGGGAGAGATGATGATAATGCCGGCTAATCAGCCGCACGCTTTAAAAGCAATAACTCAATATAAAATGATGTTAGTAATGATAAGAGCCTAATAAAATGAAAGTGAGGTTAAAATGAACCCGAGAGAATTGAAGCCAAATGTTTACTGGGTTGGGGCTGTTGATTGGGATAGACGATTATTTGATGAACTCATACCTTTGCCAAACGGAACAAGTTATAATTCTTATTTGATTAAAGGTAGTGATAAAACGGCATTGGTAGATACTGTTGACCCGGCTAAAACGTACATTCTTATAGATAGGTTGAATCAGTTAGGTGTAAAAAAAATAGATTATGTTATAATAAATCACGCTGAACAAGACCATTCCGGCAGTTTGCCCGACATCTTAAAAATATATCCCGAAGCTAAAGTAATAACTACTTCCAAATGTAAAACTATGCTTATTAATTTATTGGAAGTGTCTGAAGATAAGATTATATCTGTGGAAGATAGAGAAACGTTGTCCTTAGGTGATAAAACACTTGAATTTATACATTTTCCCTGGGTTCACTGGCCTGAAACAATGATAACTTATTTAAGGGAGGACAAAATTTTATTTTCGTGTGACCTTTTTGGAGCTCATTTGGCAACAAGTGATTTATTTGTAAAAGATGAAACAAAAATTTATGAATCGGCCAAAAGGTATTACGCAGAGATTATGATGCCTTTTAGGACGATAATACAGAAGAATTTAGAAAAAGTAGAAAGCATAAAAATAAATATTATTGCTCCAAGTCATGGTCCGATGCATAATAAACCTGCTTTTATAATTGACGCTTATAAACACTGGATATTTGATGCACCGCAAAATATAGTTGTAATTCCTTATTTGAGTATGCATAACAGCACAAGAAAAATGGTGGAATATTTTGCGGAAGCCTTGATTGTAAGAGGAGTAGACGTCAAGCAATTTAATCTTTCAGACAGTGATATAGGGGAATTGGCAATGTCGTTAGTAGATGCCGCTACCGTTGTAATAGGTGTTCCAACTGTATTAGCCGGGGCGCATCCGCTTGCCGTTTATGCAACTTATCTTGTAAAAATATTAAGACCTAAATTAAGATTCGTTTCTTTAGTTGGTTCTTATGGTTGGGGTGGCAAGACAGTTGAACAACTCGCAAGTATTATTTCAGGGTTGGAAGTAAAAATATTGGATGCTGTTCTGTGTAAGGGCTTACCAAAGAAAGAAGATTTTGAAGCGCTGGATAGATTGGCAAATAGTGTCTTAGAAAACCATAAAAATATAATAAACAGTTAAATAGGAGAGAAAATGGATAAATATATATGCAAAGTTTGTGGGTATATTTATGATCCTGATGCAGGGGATCCTGATTCAGGAATAACACCTGGCACATCTTTTGAAGAAATACCGGATAATTGGGTATGTCCATTATGCGGAGTTGGTAAAGACCAGTTTGATAAAATGGAATAGTATTGGAAGGTGAATTTATGATTAAAAAGAAAATGGAGAAAGCAATAAACAAGCAAATAAATTGGGAACTGTATTCTTCTTATTTTTATCTGTCAATGTCTGCTTATTTCGAATTTATTAACCTTAGCGGGTTTGCTAACTGGATGAAAGTTCAGGCGCGGGAAGAGTTAGAGCATGCGATGAAGATGTTTAATTATCTGGTTGAGCAAAGAAATAGAGTAATACTTTCAGGTATTTTTTCTCCGCCTTCAGACTGGAAATCTCCGCTTGATGTGTTTGAAGATACTTATAGACATGAGAAAAAGGTGACGGGATTAATAAATAAACTTGTTGAACTTGCCGGAATGGAAAAAGATTCTGAAACAAAAGCTTTCTTGCAGTGGTTTGTAAAAGAACAGGTTGAAGAAGAAGAAAATGCAAGTAAGATTGTAAAAAGACTTAAACTTATAGGCAATTCTAAAAGTAAGTTAGCAGTATTTGATAAAGAGCTATCGAGGAGAAAGTAGAAATGTTGAATATTATACCGGATGCCGAATTAGATTGTATTGGACTTTATTGTCCTATGCCTATTGCTATGACAAAAGAAGAAATAGAAAAGCTTGATATAGGAAAGATATTAAAAGTAACAACGGATGACCCTGCAGCGGAAGAAGATATAAAAAGATGGGCGAAAAGAATGGGGCAGGAGATTGTTGAATTTAGAAAAGAAGAAGCGATATTGATTTTTTTCATAAAAAAGCTTAACTAATACAAGGAGAACTATGAGCAAGATACTTTATGTACAGAGTAGCGGAGTAGATACCCCTGAACGTTTATATGCTCCGTTTGTGCTTTCAATTGCAGCTGTTTCTATGAATGTGGAGGCATCTATATTTTTTCTTATCAAAGGAGTAACGGTTGTTAAAAAAGGCGAGGCAGAAAAAGTTAAAATAGGAAATATGCCTACTGTTAAGAAGTTTATGGATCAGGCTATAGCTGCTGGAGTTAAATTGTTTGTGTGCGAGCAGAGCACACAACTTTTCGGAATGGCAAGGGGGGATTTTATTCCCGAAGCAAAGATTTCCGGGGCGGCAACGCTTAATGATTTAGCTCTTGAAGCAGATAGAGTTATTAGTTTTTAATAAAATGAAAAACATATATCTTGATAATGCTTCTGCAAGACCTGTTGAACCAAGAGTGTCTGAGTTTATAGGAAAATACCTTAAAGATACTTTTGGTAATCCCTCGTCTCTTCATTCGGCGGGATTGGAAGCTAAAAGAGTTATTGAGGAAGCAAGAGTAAAAGTTGCGGAACTTATTAATGCGGAAAATGAAAATTGTATAATATTTACAAGTGGAGCGACAGAAACCAATAATTTAGCCATTAAAGGAGTGGCGCTTAGGAATAAAGAAAAAAAGAGAAGAGTTGTTTCTAGTGATATAGAGCACATTTCGGTTCTTAATTCTATGAAAGAACTGCTGAAGAGTGGAATTGATTTTAATACTGTTCCTGTAAACTCAGAAGGAATTGTAGATATTGAGAAGTTAAGTAATATCTTGAACAACGATGTTGTAATAACTTCTGTAATGTATGCAAACAGCGAAATAGGGACTATAGAACCTGTGAAAGAAATAAGCGAAACTGTTCATAAAAAGGGCGGATATTTTCACAGTGATGGGACGGCAGCAGCAGGACATATACCGATAGACGTGCAAAGAGACGGAATAGATTTGTTGACGTTATCTTCTAATGATATGTATGGACCACAAGGAGCAGGTGCGTTATATATAAAACCGGGGATAAAAATTCAACCGGTGATTTTGGGTGGGGGGCAGGAGAAGGGGATACGTTCGGGAACCGAGAACATACTTGCAATTGTCGGGATGGGGGAGGCTTCAAGAATAGCAAAAAAAGAAATGGATGAAGAAGCAATAAGAATTATAAAAATGAGAGACGAGCTTATTGACGGAATATTGAAAATAGAAAATTCTTATCTTACGGGACATCCTACTCAAAGATTACCCTATCAGGCAAGTTTTAGGTTTAATCGCATAGAAGGCGAAAGCATTTTATTGAATATGGATATGTATGGTATTCAAATAGCAACAGGTTCAGCTTGTTCTTCAAAAACATTGGAACCATCGCATACTTTATTAGCAATAGGTTTAAAACACGAAGAAGCCCATGGGTCAATGGTTCTTACACTCGGGCGTGCAAATAATCCGGAAGAAATACCTATTGTAGTAAAAGCAGTAAAAGAAACGGTGGAAAGATTGAGGAAATTGTCACCATTATAGAAAGGGGGATTTGTATGGCACAAATAGGCTATACCGATAAGGTTATGGAGCATTTCCAGAACCCAAGGAACGTGGGTGTTATAGAAAATGCTGATGGTTATGGAAAAGTTGGAAATCCGGTTTGCGGGGATTTAATGGAAATATATATCAAAGTAGAAAAAGATATCATAACGGATATAAAGTTCAGGACTTTTGGATGTGGTTCTGCGATAGCTACCAGCAGTATGGTAACGGAAATGGCTAAAGGGAAACACATTGATGAGGCTATGAAAATAACCCGTAACGATGTGGCTAATGAACTGGAAGGTTTGCCTCCGCAAAAGATGCATTGTTCTAATCTTGCGGCTGATGCTCTTCACGAGGCGATTAAAGATTATAAATCAAAGTCTGCCAAAGACGGATAACTTGGAGTGTCAGAAATCTCTAATCCAGTATAACTGGAAAGAGCTTACTATAGTGCTTCTGACGAAACAAACTCCAACTAAGGGGGAAAAATGATAGAAAGACTTCAGACATATAAATGCAGTGTTTGTGGAAATATTGTAGAAGTGTTGCATGTTGGTGGAGGGATTCTTGTTTGCTGTGGGAAACCGATGGAATTATTAAAAGAAAAAACGGAAGATGTTGGAAAGGAAAAGCATATTCCTGTAATAGAAAAGTCGGAAAACACAATAAATGTTAAGGTGGGGGCAATTCCTCATCCGATGGAAGAAAAACATTATATAGAATGGGTAGAGTTAATTACCGGGGAAGGTACCCTTCTAAAGTTCTTAAAACCCAGTGATAAACCTGAAGTTGAATTCGAAGTCAAGTCTGCTACTGTATGGGCAAGAGTGTATTGTAACGTGCATGGGTTCTGGAAATCTGTGTGATAGGAAACTCGTTGCGAATATAACTAAATTTTATACCTGCTATTTGAAGTACTTATTTTTATATGGTGTTTTAAAGGTTTCATATACAAGAGAAAGTTAACCATTGACAAGAAGAAAAAAATAATTTAATGTAATAGTTGATTTTTTTGTAGGAATATAAATGGCGACGTAGCTCAGTCGGTCAGAGCAGAGGAATCATAATCCTTGTGTCGGGGGTTCGAATCCCTCCGTCGCCACTAAAAATAAACAACCCTTGCAACTCCTACGGCGGACAGGAATAGCTGGGTGAAATCCGGGAAAGTAACTCACCAAACAGGCGTATAAAAATACTTATAGCCAGACTTTTAGGCAAGTAGGACACAAAGTTGAAAACTGCGAGAGGACAAAAACAAGCGGTTTATTTGAAATTAGTTATTTTCTATCATCGTTACGCCTAATCCTGATTTTTCAGTTACTTTATTTTCACCGTTTTCGGTAAAAACTCCCCCATCGACTATATCTTTTCGTAACATTAAATGTCCATCAAGGTCTGCGTATTTGATGTTTTTTGTGGCAAGCGCTAAATGTGTTGCGGCCGTAATACCAATCCTTGTTTCGACCATACAGCCTATCATACATGGAATTCCTGCACTTTCTGCGATTGCTGCAATTTTTGCTCCTGCTTTTATTCCCCCTGCTTTCATCAACTTGATATTAAATAAATCGCAAGCTTCTTCACGGATTAAATTTATTGCGTCATAAATAGAATGTATGCTTTCATCTGCCATAACTGGAATATCCGTATTATCTTTTACGAATTTTAATCCTTTTATATCCCAGTAAGCAACTGGTTGTTCGACAAATTCAATTTCATATTTTTCAAGTTTTCTTAATACTTTTACTGCGGTTCGTGGTTCATATCCCTGGTTAGCATCAACCCTTATGGCTATTTTATAACCGAGTTCTTCGCGGAGTAACCTTATCTTTTCGATATCTTCCTCAGGATCCAAGCCGATTTTCACCTTTATTACTTTCGCTCCATTTGTTACGAAGCTTTTCCCTTCCTCTATAGTTTCCGATATAGATTTTATACCTATAGTAATAGAAGTTGTTATAGATTCCCTAAATCCCCCAAGTATGGTTTTTAATGGCATACCAAGATATTTGCCGAGTATGTCATGTAATGCTGTATCAACTGCGCATTTTACACTTGGATTAAATATAATTCTTGAATTGACTTTATCCATTAGCTTTTCTATGAATAAAGGGTTTTCTTCCATAATTTGTGGAATTATATCGGTTTGCATTATACTGATTGAAGCTCCTACTGTTTCACCTGTAATTCTATGGGAAGGAGATATTTCTCCGATGCCGGTTAAACCATTATCGGTTTCTATTTCTACAACGACACCCACATATTCAACGTCTTCTCCAAGAGCAATTTTAAATGGAACTTTTAATGGTAGGAGTATAGGTTTTACGTTTACTTTCGTGATCTTCATTTTGTTCAACCTCCTGCCAAGGGGAAATTATTTGCTTGTAATTTTATTTTTTAACCACTCTAATGCTTTTTCTCCGTGGTATAGATTTTTTAATTCCTCGTCTATATTTGAAGTCCTGACAATTATTATCCAACCACTGCCGTAAGGTTCTTTATTTATGATATTAAGATTATCTTCAAGTTCCTGATTTACTGTAATAACCGTACCGGAAACAGGAGCTATAAGTTTATCAAATTGGATTCTTCCACATGGGTCTCCCTGTGTTAGCTCATCGTTTTCAAATGGGAAATCAAGATAAGTTATTTTCCCTGCTAATTTTTGATAAAAGTCGGTTACGCCTATTCGTACGTTTTCTCCCTGTAATTTTACCCATGTTCCATTTTCGTGATAGTAAAGATTATCAGGTAAATTATATCCTTCTATTATTGCCATTTTTTTATGGAGTTTTATACTTAATAATAATTAAAAAGTCAAGGGAAAATTCTCACTTTATATAAATATACTTCATATTATCTTATAATTATTAATTTATTTTTATATTTAACCTCGTTTTCATCCTGAGATTTAGAATCTTCTGTCTTAGATATAAAATGTATAAAATAGATTCCAGTAGACACTTTATTACCCTGTGAGTTAGTGCCATTCCATAATGTACTATGTAATCCCGGTAGTACTCCTTTAAACACGAATTTTTTCGTGATTCTTCCACTTATGTCATAAATTATGATTTTTACTTCAGATATTTTCGGGACGGAATATACGATAAAAGTTTTATTTTTTGTTGGGTTTGGCATACAGGGATATAATTTATAAGTCAAAGGTGTATTTTTTTCTTTATCCTCTATGCTGGTAATTATTTCTGCCATATCACTATTGTATTTGAGGTCTGGAATACTATCTCCTCCAATAATTGCAAATGATATTGTTGTATCCTTGCCTGCGGCCAAATTAAAAGGTCCTGCAGAAGCAAGTATTCCCCAATCATCGGTTGTGTCGAGAACGGTAGAGGTTAGGGTTCCATTAAGAAATTTAATTTTAATACTATCTTGAATAAACCATCCCGGGTATACATAAGTTTCACTATTGATTGCGCTGAGGTTTACAGGATTGAGCGGACTTATAAGCTTTATGCCAACGCATCTGGTGTTTGCTTTGGTATATTGATATATTAAATGTCTTGAAAAATCTACACCTACCTTATCTTTCATTGAATTTAATGTGTCTACGTCAAATTCCATATATTGTCCTGCATATAAGTTATTTACCGGGGATGTTCCGGTATTTGTTATTTTATACTTCATAATTACGAAATCGTTATAGGGTGAGGTAGCCCAGGCTGATGATAACTGATTTACGGTTATATTTTTTGGAGTAGGATGATTTGCATCATTATAAATAGCAATTCCATCCTGGTTTGAGAATTTGTTTCCCCCTATTCTTAATTTACCATCCGGGTTTGAGGTTTCTTTCCAATCTCCTGCCCCTTCCGCGTTAAAGTCTTTATTTACTACATAATCGGGAGAATTGCCTACCCATAATGAGCCTATCCATAGGAGGTTACTACTATTATGCGGGTATTTAAACCCGGTACCAACACCATTTTGTTTTGTAAATCCGCATATACCATTACAAGTAACTGTGAATTGCAGATTCCCTACGTTATGATCGGCATACATTACCCCGGGAAGACCAATCGTTACAATAATCGTGTCTAAATTTGAGTACTGAATTACACCGTTCCATCCAGTTATTTGTATTGCAAAGAGTATGCTGTCGCCAATGTTGATGTTTGAAGCCGTTTTAATATTGAAAGGTATTCCGTTTTTAGTTTCGGTGTTTGATATTTTTCCAAAAGTTGATACTGAATCTATTATTGTCGTATAAAGATTGGTTGTTCTTAAAATTGCTTTTACAGAATCCAGAGTGCCGGTTCCTGTATTTTTGACGCGGGGTATAAATTTTGCTTCTTCGTCAGGATCCAAATATCCGTTAGGAGTACTGCCGTCCGAGTCATTAAGCTGGTAAGATTGGTAAATGGGTTTTGGTCTAGCAACTTGAATGTTTAAACTATCATACCAGATATTTGCCGAATCATCGGTAATTTTTATACGAATTTTTATGATATGCATATCAGGAGTATTGGGTGAAATTGAGATTTTATATGTTCCTGAATTTATACTGCTGTCTTTTGATAAAATATTTCCATAGCTTTGAGTTGTATCTGATATACCGGAAACAAGAGTATCATTTGTTGTAATTGTTCCGACAATGCCTGATGCAGTTATAGTCCCGGGATTCCATAATGTAAGGTATAAATTTATCGTTTCTCCCGGGTTAACAGTGCTGTCACTATTTCCTATGTTGTCTATAATATTGTGATTTTTGTAACTAATATAAGGACCTTGTCCTACCACAGTAGATGTCCCTTCGTAAGGATAAAAATTATGGGCAGTTGCTGTTACGTACATATTTCCTGGTATTGTAGGTGAAATATTAAATACTGCATTGCCTGTCGAATTTGTGTATCCTGTTTTATAGATTTCAGTTCCTTTCATCAGGCATACGAATACGCTCTCTTTTGGGCTGCTGTTGTGGGAACAATATACATTAAAGTTTTGTGAGCCTGTCCCGATATTAGATAGATAGTTAACGGTCAGGTTTTCCGGGTCTTCTGTCCAGACCGGCAATTCCGGGTCTCCGAACAATGTTAGTTCGTAAATTGAATATCTCCAGAGAGTATCTATTTGAGCTATACCACAGTATGGATTTTTAGAAAGAGCATGAGCAATCCCGAGATGATAAGTTCCCGAGTTAAATAATTGGTTATAAAATTCAAGGTCCAGCAATTCGGCATAACCCATATCAGGTGGTGTTCCCCAACCATATCTTGTGTTCATCACGGAAGCTACTCCACCGCCGTTGGGACTGTTTACCATATGTTCTGCAAGACAATCATAATTATAATCACTGGCGTTAATTTCATCTACTGCTCCCGTAAAGCAGGAAATTGCATTATGAATACCAAATTTATTAGTGTTGTTAAGAATATCTACAAAAGGAATTGAGAAACTTTGCCCTGCTACCATTATTACGGGTGCGCCTCCGTGTGCGGCATAGTGGATAAGTCCAAAACCGGCATTGACAGAGTCGACAATTGCATCCCGTGACAAATTTCCGTCCTTATAATATAATTTACCTTTTGACCAACCTGATGGAGTAATAGATATTATTGAGTCACTAATTATATCTCCGTTATAATTTTTTGATGGCCATAATTCTGCACCTACGAGCAATATCTTTTTTGCATATCCTTTTAGTGAATTTTTTTCATAAGCAAGGACTTTATCTACAAATATTTTTGCCTGATTTATGTCTTTTGCAGGGGCTCTTCCAACATATACATCAGAATAAAGGTCTATACTGTCATCCATTTCTCCGTATGTGCCGTTGCCGTTTTTATCCCATGTCCCGTCCAAATCAGAATAGTAAAGATCGCTTGGGATAGTATCTCCATCCGGGTAAGGACTTATTTCGGTATTAGTGCAAAAAGCATCTCTTCGTGGGACAATTTCTTCATTGTTTTCAAAGTCGCATTGTCCCCCTAGTAAAAAATACTGAGTTCCCCAGTTGGTATAAGCGTATCGTATAAACTCACGGATTTTAGCTTGTCTATCCGTCCCTGAAAAAGTGTTGTAAATGGAATCTACAATCATAACCTTAGATCTAATGCCTTTACGGGTTTTCCAGTCTGCAAGCCGTTGAAATTCACCGGATAAAACATTATTGGTTATTATACAATATGGAAATTCATCTTGTTTACTTGTTGTTTGTGGTGCATAAAGTTCTATGTTTTCAGGATTTAATACTATGTTTTTGATTTCCTGTTTAATTGTATTCTTTTGAAATGGGGTCAAAAGATTGGTTTGAGAAGCATGATTGTAGGTTAATTTTATTTTTATGGAAGAATAGAATATAATTTGTTTTTCTGATGGTATGTATTGGACAGGATAAATTAGAATGCTTGTGATTTTATATCCTCCTTTATTCCCTGTCCCAACAAGCTTTATGAGATTCCCCGGATAACTTATAGATGAGTTGTAAACTAAGGGGTTTGGAGAAATAAATTCAGGAACGGGAAGATTGTAAATCATTGGTTGAGGACGTTGTGCAGGAAATAAAAGATATTTATCAGGTAGCTTTTCATTATTGGTGGAAATTACTTCAAAAGAGTTTACTATAGCGTCTTGTGGAATGAGTATATGAATTTCATAAAAGGGGATAACGGGTGAACCTGCTTCTGTTGTATGTAATATTGCGCCGGGAGTTAGTTTGTCGGGTTTTAAAGATAATAATTGGTATCCATTGAGTTCTTTAGCGGACAAAGATGATTTATTGAATTGTATTTCCTTTGTTATTTCTCCTGCGAATAGAGGATGTGAGTACAATAAGAAGAATACAAATAGTGTGCATAAAAGTTTAATTAAATATTTTTTAGTATATAAATGATTCATCTCTATGTAAGTATCTATATATATGTATCTATTTAGCGAAAAAGTCAACTTTTTATTTATGCTTGATAAAGGTAAAAGTAACTATCCTTTAATCGGAAAGATTGAAGTTTTTTCTGTTTGAGACAAACAGGCAATTAAGTGTTGTGTTCCCATGATTAGCAATAAGAAAGTATATTTTACTTGACTTTTGAAGGATGATTAATAAATTAAAAAGCAATATTGCTAAAATGATAAAGAAAAGGCATGAAATGAAATCTGTTTGTTTTGCCATTCCCATTTGGCTTGTTGAGGCTGGTCAGAAAAGTTTTATTTGTTTCATACTTTGTATTTTGTTTGGATGTGTTAACAGAACTTTAGAACCTTCAATACCTTTGATATCATTAGATCAAATTAAGTACTTACGGACGGGGAATTCTAAATTACCCCCTGATGTTATGTATGCTTTTCTTCCTGATAGCCAAAAGTACCGTGACATACTTGCGGATGAACTTAAAGGAATGTTAGACCGTAACGAAACTTTCCTGCTGGTAGATGTTAGAACATCAAAAGAGTATGCAAAGGGGTGTATAGGAAAAGCTATTAACATTCCCTATATTGAAATGAAAGATAAAGTTACAGATGTAAAAAATAAAGCTCGTGCTCTTGGCTGACACTGCAAATCAATAGTAATATACTCTGGGACAGGGTATGAAAGTGCAATCTTTGCTCAGGAAGTTGTAAAATCCGGCTATACAAACGTTATGAATTTATGGGGTGGATTGAATGCGTGGAAAAGACTAAAATGGCCACTTGTAAAACCAGTATTACCGGATACTACAAAAATTACAAAACCTGTTACATCTGATACTACAAAGATTGTAAAGTCAGATACATTAGATACTACAAAAAATAAGAAATAATTTGTATTACAAGCATCTCCGCCTTTTGCGGAGTCCGCTGTGGCGTTGACCTGCTTGTGATTACTATTACTCAAGCTGGATCCGCATGAGGTGGACTAATCCACCATAACTTAAAAGAGCTTGTCTATAGTTTCCCTTGCTGAACAAAGTCTAACTAACAGAGCCGGATTAAAGCCCTGACATATACATTAATAAAAAATTGTATTGTAAGTAAGCGAAAATAGAAAAAGGTGAAAGCGAAGGTTTTTGCCTCCCTAAATTAACTCATTTCTTTTAGTTTTTTTATCAATAATAAAGCATCCAGGGGAGTTATTTTGTTGGGGTCTATATTTGTGAGGGTTTCTAATATTTTGGATTCCAGTTTGCTTGGTTCTTGTTTATTGGGAGTTGTGAAGAAGTCTGTCTGCTTTGACTTGGAACGTAGTTTACTTGATTTTAGTTCTTTAATCTCCAGAGATTCCAAGACTTCCTGCGCCCGTTTTATTACTTTTCCAGGTACTCCTCCCAATTTTGCTACTTCTATTCCATAGGAGTCATCACATTGTCCCGGTCGTAACTGACGTAAAAAGATTATTTTATCCTCATATCGTTTAACGGCTATATGGTAGTTTTTTATCTCTGAAAAGATTGTGGCAAGTTCAGCTAATTCGTGGTAATGGGTTGCAAAAAGCGTTTTAGCCCCGATTTTTTGCAACAGATATTCGGCGACTGCCCATGCAATTGACATTCCATCATAAGTGCTTGTCCCCCTTCCTATTTCATCAAGCAAAACAAGACTCCTGTTTGTTGCATTATTCAATATGTTTGCAGTTTCGTTCATTTCGGCGAGAAAAGTGGATACTCCCCGTGAGAGGTCATCGCTTGCACCGATTCTTGTAAATATGCGGTCTCTTACTCCTATTCTGGCATAAGATGCAGGAACATAAGAACCAAGTTGAGCCATAAGAGTTATTAATCCGACCTGTCTTAAATATGTTGATTTCCCAGCCATATTTGGTCCCGTAATTATATAAACCTGCTGTTCGTCATCTAATATAGTAGGATTAGGAATGAATTCGTCTTTTGAAATCAATTTATCTACAACGGGATGTCTTCCGTCTTTAATTATAATGGAATTTTCTTCGGTTATTTCGGGTTTTACATAGTTGTTTTGTGTTGCGACAAATGCGAATGACGCAAAAACGTCCAGTTCTGCAAGTTTTCTGGCAGTATCCTGGATTTTATGGACTTCCGAAGCAACTTTTTTCCGTATTTCGGAAAATATTTCGTATTCCATTCGTTTTATTCGTTCTTCAGCCGAGAGTATTTTATACTCGTATTGTTTTAGTTCTTCCGTAATAAACCTCTCGGAGTTTACCGTAGTCTGTTTTCTTATGTAGTCTTGAGGAACGAGTTTAAGATTTGACCTTGTAATTTCTATATAATAACCAAAAGTGTTATTAAATCCGACTTTCAAGGATTGGATTTTCGTCCTGCTTCGTTCACGCGCTTCAAAATCCGAGACCCATTTTTTACCGGAATAAGATAATTCCCGTATTTCATCAAGTTCTTTACTAAAACCCTGTTTTATGACTCCACCGTCTTCTATTGTTGGAGGCGGGTTAGCAACGATAGCTTTTTCAATGTATTGAGCAATATCTTTTAAGTCAGGCATTTTATAGTTTTCTAATTCCTTAGGAAGTATGGCGTTTATCCCGGGTAAAATTTTCAAGGTATTTGAGATAGCCGTAATGTCTCTGGGAGTAGCTCTTTCCATAGAAACCCTTGTGGCGAGTCTTTCAAGGTCTGATACGCAGGCATTGGAGGAAATTATATCTGTAAATTGTTCTAAAAAAGATAGATTTTTTACGAAATATTCTACTTTATCAAGCCTGTTAGTTATTTCTTTTACATCAACAAGAGGGAAAAGAATAAAATTTCTAAGTAATCTTATTCCCATCGGTGTATAAGTATGGTTTAATACCCATAGGAGAGTCCCTTCGCCTTCGGTATTATTAATTTTTTGTATAAGTTCAAGGTTTTTTCTTGTCGGTTCGTCAAGAAGCAGATATTTAGATAAAAAGTACGGTTTTGGTGGATTGATGTGGGGGAGAGACGATTTTTTTACCGATTTAAGGTAAGATAAAGCAGCTCCTGCCGCCGAGACGGCAAGGGACAGGTCTTTACATCCAAAACCATCTAAAGAGGCTACATTAAAATGTTCAATCAGTTCTTGTTTTGCAATATCATAATTAAATTTATAAGTATCTATTTTTGAGGTCTGTATGAAATCAAAGTCTACGGAAGTAATAATTTCCCCTGGCGATAATCTTTTCAGTTCGTCTATTAGTTCTTCTTTGTTGAGTTCGGTGACCCTGAATTCTCCTGTAGAGAGATCTATCAGAGCAAGCCCATAATTTGTGTCATTTGGGAATATTGATGCCAGATAGTTATTTTTTGTTGCTTCAAGCAATGCATCTTCAACTAAAGTCCCCTGGGTAATTACTTCTATTACATCTCTTTTAACGAGTTTCCCGGGTTGGGGAGGTTCAAGTTGTTCGCATATTGCCACTTTATAATTTGCTTTAACAAGTTTGGCAATATAGGGAGTTGCAGCGTGATGAGGAATCCCGGCAAGCGGAACTCCGGATTGTCTTTGGGTTGAAGTTATTCCCAGAATTTTTGATGCTAAAACAGCATCCTGATAAAATGTTTCATAAAAATCCCCTAATCGGAAGAGTATTATGGCATCCGGATATTGCTTTTTTATTTTGTGCCACTGTTCTAAAAGTGGGGTAGATGTTTCCATAATTATTACCTTATATCAACTTGCTTTCAAAATGGGGAAAAACTTGTATCGTGTGGCAGCCTTTATACATTTTGATAGCATTTTAGTATTCTATCGCTTACAATTTGAACTCTTCCATCCATCTCAAAAGAAGGTGTTCCATTTATATAGAATTTAATTATATCAGTTGAAAAGCTTGTATTTGAGTCAATATAATACTGACATTTTATATAAGGCTCAATAGCCTTGATGAATTTATCCACAAATTCTTTGTTTTGAGAGTTACATATTATTGTTATTGGATGGTCGGGAAAACGACCTATATATGTATTACCTTGTGTATATTGCCCTAAATTAAAACTTTTCAGCAAAGTTTCTAAGTCATATGCTACTTTATTTCTCATGGAGTTACCACTTTCAATTTCAATAAAAATTTTAGGTGGTTGGGAAAACTCTCTAATAAGTTGTTTTAAGTTTTCTATAACTTGTTCTCTTTGAGATTCTGTAAGCTGTTTGTAGTCTTGGGATGAGATTTGGTTGATAATGTTGTTATTACCAGTTTGATTTTGTGTCACTATTAAAGCTTTAGGTGCATTAATAGTTGTTTCTATTTTATTGCCTTGTACGTAGTCTTTTTTGGCGTCTACTTTTTTACTGTCTACTGTTATTTTATTTGAATTTCCGGTTGAAACTACTTTTGTAGGACTTTGGGGGACAAACTTAATTATTGCTTGAATTATTGCTACAATTATAATTGCTCCAGCACTTATTTTAGCACCTATTATAGTTGGAGATTTCCAATTAATTTCATTGATTTTTTTCATCCTATATTTCTTTTTCTATTAAGTTATGTAATTTTAATCATAGAATTTCATTCAGTCAAGCCATATTTTTCAACCCCAAGTACTGTTGCTTTATACCGATATTATGTCATTTTCAATTTGAAATATCAAAAATAATAAATCCCCTAATCGGAAGAGTATTATGGCATCCGGATATTGCTTTTTTATTTTGTGCCACTGTTCTAAAAGTGGGGTAGATGTTTCCATAATTATTTGCGTTTTATAACAAACCCGTTTATTTTGCTTCTTAATAAAAACTCGCTTGCTTCCAGTTCGGAATTAAAGTGCCCTATTTTTACTTTGTAAAGATTGTTTTCCTGATTAATTTGAATAGAAAGCTCATTCTCTGATAGACTATCGGAAGATATAATGGGTGTAATTTCCTGTTGAAGTTTTATGGCATTTTCTTTAGTTGAAAAAGCTCCTACCTGAATGTATATTAAATTAGAAAAGATTTTTAACTGTGCGTAAGCATATTTAGTGTATACAGAGGAAGGGTATTTTGTTGTAAGATCATTATAAAATTTAATTGCCGAATTATAATCTTCCACAGCATAATAATACTGGGCAATATTGTATAAGGCTTCGGGGACAAAATTACTTCCCGGGTACAAAGATATAAATTTGGTATAATATTCCATTGCTTTATCGGGATTGGATTTTAATTTTGCAGTCCAAAACATAGCTTCGGGAGCAAGAACGTTGTCAGGATAATTAACTAACAGCCGTTCGAACCTTTTGCCTGCGAGTTCAAAGTCTCCGGATTTATAAGCTTTATGAGCTTCTTTATAGAGTTCCGAAGGTAATAATAGAAAAAGTATTAGTATAATCATTGCATTTTAAAAGGAACCGGAACAAAAGTTAAAACAAATATTGCCAGAGCTACTATTCCGATAATTTTATGTTTTGTGTCTAATTGGCTTATATTGTTTAATGGTGCAGGATGTCTTAATTTTATTATCAGGAGAATGAAAAGTACCCAGAAAAACCATCCTTCCCAATAAAATCCAAGTACTGCTATTATTCCTATTATTGCCCATCCTACGAATTTATTTTTTTCGCCAATAAGAGCATAAATTATATGTCCGCCATCCAGTTGACCGACAGGTAATAAATTAAGCGCAGTAATGAATCCCCCAACCCACCCTGCGAACGCAATTGGATGTAAAACTACATCATA
The DNA here is from genome assembly GCA_028688815.1 of bacterium. Classification (GTDB taxonomy): domain Bacteria; phylum Hydrothermota; class UBA3073; order JACQXS01; family JAQTXJ01; genus JAQTXJ01. The sequence continues at coordinate 41,490 of JAQTXJ010000009.1, forward strand.
ACCCAAAGGTATAGCCGGGGCAAATAATTTTGTTAAAATGGAAAAAAGCAAAGAGTTGCCCATAAAAGTTTGGTCTCCGAGACCGATTAATGTTATTTTAGAAAGTTTTAAGCCTATTATGGCGATAGGGATGGTAAGTATAAAACCGGCGATAGGACCTGCGGCACCGACTTCAATTAGACCATTTCTGTCTTGTATAGGAGATTTTATTTTTATTATAGCGCCTAATGTTCCGAATAGTGAAGGGAAAGGGATAAAATAAGGAAGCGTAGCGGAAATTCCTCTCCTTTTACAGGCAAAGTAATGTCCGAGTTCGTGAGTCCCAAGTATTATAAGCATAGAACAGGCGAATAAAATGCCGTAAGTTATAAGGTGACCTGTTTGATAACTTTGTCCGAGTGTTTTGAAGAATCCCATTGTAAGAAAAATACCCGCTCCTATTGTGCTGAAAAAAGTAAGGATTAAGAGCAAGAGATTAATCCAGCGTTTTTCTGTTTTGATTACAGGGGCAGGGATAAGTTTAAGAATAGTCTGGGAATCGTCTTTTTGTGAAAACAAAGGTAATAAATTATAAGGTTTTAAACGCTTGCTGATAGTATCAAATGCTAATGTTTTATCTCCAATGACAGTTCCACGAACTATTGTGATATCTTCTTCAGTTGAGATTCCCTGTACGTTTATGCAATCATATAGGATTCCTGATAATTCGTCGGGCGTTGGGTTCATTTTTTTATAAAACGTAAAATCAAACTTAAAATTACGGATAATAATATACAGGTAACGATAGGAAAATAGAATGTAAAATTATTGTGTTGAATTTTGATATCGCCCGGTAATCTTTCTAATCCAAGCCTATGCAATATGAATAATAAAGCACCGGAGATAATAAAGACACCTCCAAGAAAAATAAATATTTTGCTTATACTTAACATTTGATATAAATTTTGAGGATAAAATTATGAATAAGTACTAATCATATGTTTAACTTGAGCAAGAGTGTTCTTCATATCTCCGTAATCCAGATATTGTTTAAGTATTCTCAACCCTTCATTTATTTCTTCAGGAGAAAGATTATTTTTTGTTTCCAATACAAGTATCTTTTCATCGGGAGTCATTTTAACTTTTTCACCTTTACCGATAAGTTCTTCATCAAGTTTTTCACCCGGGCGTAAACCTACGAATGAAAATTTAATATCTTCCTTATTCAATCCGGATAAGGTGATGAGGTCATTTACAAGGTCAACTATTTTTACCGGTTCTCCCATTCTAAGAATAAATATTTCTCCGCCTTTCCCCATTGTCCCTGCTTGTATTATGAGTTGGGAAGCTTCGGGTATGGTCATAAAATATCTTCTCATATCGGGATGTGTAATGGTAATGGGTTCGCCTGCCATTAATTGGTTCTTAAAGATAGGTATACAACTTCCCTGTGAACCAAGGACATTTCCAAATCTGACAGAAACAAATTTAGTTTTCGAGTTTTTGGATAATGACTGGACATAAATTTCATCAAGTCTTTTAGAAAGTCCCATAGTGTTTATAGGATTTACTGCTTTGTCCGTTGAGACCATAACAAATTCGTCTATTTCATATTCTTTGGCGATATCGGCAAGGTTTTTTGTGCCAAATATGTTATTTTTTATAGCGGCGCTCCAATTTCTTTCTAATAGGGGAACGTGTTTATAAGCAGCAGCGTGATAAATTATGTCGGGTTTTAGTTTTATTGCCTGTTCTACCTGATATTTGTCTTTTATATCAATAAGAAAGGGTGTTATGTTCAATCCCGGGAAGTTTTTTCGTAATGAGCGCTCTATGTGGAAAAGAGGAGTTTCTGCCATATCCACTAAAATAAGTTCTTCGGGGTTGAATTTTGCTATTTGTCGGCATAATTCGCTACCTATTGACCCTGCTGCACCAGTTACCATAATTTTCTTGCCTGATATATGGTAAGATACAAGACTTGTATCCAATTTTATAGGTAATCGCCTAAGCAAATCCTCAACATCTACTTCTTTGAGTTGCGAAAGCGATACGGTATCGGTAATTACTTCGCTGAGAGATGGAACGGTTTTGAATATTACTTTTACCTTTTTGCATTCCATAACGATATTTCGTAATTCGTTTCCGGGAGCGGATGGTATGGCGATTATAACTTCTCCAATTTTATACCTGCGGACAAAATGCTGAATGTCATATCTTGTTCCTATTACGGGGACTCCCTGTATTGTTCTGCCTTGTTTGGCGTTGTCGTCATCTATAAAACCTATTATCTTGTAGGGTAAAGCCGGATTATTCTTTATTTCTCTTAGTATCATTGTTCCTGCATCTCCGGCACCTACAATCAGGATTCTTTTTAAGGAGGGAGAGGAAGATTTAATAAATTCGCTATATACTCTTGGAATAATCTTAAAACCGCCTATCATTACAAATGTAAGACACCAATCAATCATTGGTATTGACCTTGGGTATCCTGCGAAGACCGTGAATACTACAATAGTTATACCTATTGTGCTAAAAGATGTTGCCTTAAATATGGTTATTAAATCTTCAATGGAAATGTATTTTGAAATCCCTCTGTTGACTTCAAAGAAGTTAAATATGACAAATTTTATCAATACTACAATTAACAAAGTTTGCAAAAACAAGGAGAATTGGTTACCTAATAAAAACGTTGAGAACCGTAATACAAATGCAAGGTAGTAAGCAATTACACCGATTCCGGTATCTACAAGAGTCATCCAGTTTAACCCTTTTGTTTTCATTTTCAGTCTTGTTCGCATTTTTATTTAATTAAAGCAAGTTCCCCTTTTTTTGTTAAATATTTTATACCAAATATTGTCACAAAACATAACAAAGTTTCTTATATCTGTCAAGGAAATTAAACTTTTGGATTCAGGGAAGTTGCTGTTGGAGGCTTGCCTGACATTTTAATAGTTGGGAACCCTGTCGTCACTGTTTTAAAAAGAGTGTGGAAACTCCTTAGTATAAATAGTTGACAAGTTTGATTAATATAGTAAAGTAAACCTAAAACAAATGGATAAAATGCTAAGCACGACTATTTTAGGTCTGAGGTATAAAAACAAGGTAGCAATGGGGAGTGACGGGCAGGTTACCCTTGAAAACACAATAGTAAAAAGTGGCGCCTGTAAAATACGTAAATTATATAACAATAAAGTACTTGTGGGATTTGCAGGCGGAGCAGCGGATGCGCTTACTTTATTTGAGCGTTTTGAAGCAAAACTTGAAGAGTATCATGGGAATCTTGACCGCGCAGTGGTTGAACTGGTAAAAGAATGGCGGACGGATAGAGTTTTACGAAGACTTGAAGCTATGATAGGCATACTTGACCAGAAACACTCGTATATAGTTTCCGGCAACGGAGATATTATTGATGTAGACGATGGCATAATAGCGCTTGGTTCGGGTGGACCGTATGCTTTAGCCTGTGCAAAAGCGCTGATTAAACATTCAAACTTAAATGCAAAAGAAATAGTTGAAGAATCTATTCGTATAGCGGCTTCAATATGCATATATACGAACACACATATAACGGTACAGGAATTATGAAATCAAATGAATTAACTCCCTCGCAAATAGTAAAAGAGTTAGACAGGTATATAATCGGGCAAACAAAAGCCAAACGTGCAGTTGCGATAGCCTTGAGGAATCGCTGGCGCAGGCAAAGAGTTCAAGGAAGCATAAAAGAAGAAATAATGCCCAATAATATAATCCTGATCGGTCCTACCGGTGTGGGCAAAACCGAAATAGCCCGCAGATTGGCGGGACTTTCAGACGCACCGTTTGTAAAAGTTGAGGCGTCAAAGTTTACGGAAGTCGGATATGTAGGAAGGGATGTTGATTCTATAATCAGGGATTTAATGAATGTTGCCGTAAACCAGACACGCGCAAAAGAACTTGCCCTTATAAAGGAAAAAGCGGAGTCGGTTACGGAAGAAAAAATAATTGACCTTTTGTTGCCGGGTTCCGAAAAAAATGGCAGTGCCGCGGAAACAAGGGCAAAACTAAGAACAATGCTTAGAGCGGGTAAATTAAATGACAAACAAGTAGACATTACGATTGATGTGCAGGCGTTTCCTTTTGTGAAAGTTATGTCTCCTATGGGGATTGAAGAATTGGATTCGTCCGTTCACGATATGATTAGTTCTATTATGCCAAAACAACGTAAGAAAAGGAAAATGTCCGTAGAAGAAGCAAAACGTATTTTATTACAGCAGGAATCCCAGAAACTTATTGATATGGATGATATAATCAGGGAAGCAAAGACCATTACTGAGAATTCGGGAATAGTTTTTCTTGATGAAATAGACAAAATTGTCGGGAAAGAAAGCGCTTCGGGACCGGATGTATCAAGGGCAGGCGTTCAAAGAGATTTGCTGCCTATCGTTGAAGGAAGTTCTGTCTCAACGAAATACGGGATAGTAAAAACAGACCATATTTTGTTTATTGCTGCGGGTGCTTTTACGTCTTCAAAACCTTCAGATCTTATTCCCGAATTACAGGGAAGATTCCCGATAAGAGTTGAACTTTCGAATTTGAACAACGAAGATTTCAGGAGAATTCTTACGGAACCTGAAAATGCCTTATTAAAACAATATATAGCGTTAATTGATACCGAAAAAGTAGAACTGGAATTTAATGAAAAGGCAATAAATAAAATAGCATATTACGCATCGCTTGTGAACGAAACTACGGAAAACATCGGAGCAAGACGTTTGCATACCATAATGACAACGGTATTGGAAGATTATCTTTTCAATTTGCCGGGAAAAACTAAAAATAAAATAACGATTACCGAAAAATATGTAGAAGAAAAATTGAAGAATATAGTGAAAAATAAAGACTTATCAAGATATGTGCTGTAAAGAGGGGAGACAATGAAAAACAAAATCTTCATTGGTTTAATGTTGATTTCTTTGCCGGTATTTTTTAACAAGAGTTGTCTGGCACAGGAAGAACCAAAAAGCAATAATGATGTGTGGACAGAATCATTTAATCTGGAGAAGCTGGCATTTTTTTCTGTTGGAAGAAACGAATATTTCATACTGGAACCCGGGTATCAATTAGTTTTGAAAGGCAATGAAGGTAAAAACGTCGTTGAAGTAATTAGTACGGTATTAAATGAAACAAGGAAAATAGGAAATATTGAGACCAGAATTGTAGAAGAGAGGGAAACAGCTAACGGGAAATTAAGGGAACTGACGCGGAATTTCTATGCAATAAGCAAAGAAACCAATAGTCTCTTTTATTTTGGTGAAGCAGTAGAGAACTACAAAAACGGAAAATTAATCAGTCGCAGCGGAAGCTGGGTTGCGGATTCCGGAAATGCAAAAGCCGGGTTGGCGATACCGGGAATTATTTTGTTAGGCGCAAAGTATTACGAAGAAATGGCTCCGGATGTAGCAATGGACAGAAGACAAATATTGAGCAATACTGAAACACTTCAGACGCCTGCAGGGAACTTTGAAAACTGTTTAAAAATAAAAGATACAACACCTTTAGAACCCGAAGTTACGGAGTATAAGACTTATGCGCCGGGAATCGGGATGATTAGCGACGGAGTACTTTTATTGACGAAATACGGATTTGTAAAACCAGATAGTAAATAAGGATTTTTGATATCCAGCTGAGCTGGATAAGTTGGTCTAATCTCGTCATTGCGGGAAAGTCCAACTAAGGGGGAAAAATGAAAGTAGGAATAAACGGGTTTGGTAGAATTGGACGACTTGTGTATCGTGTAGCGATGAAAAACCCTGAAATTGAAATTGTCGCTATAAATGATATAACCGATGCCAAGACACTTGCTCATTTACTTAAATACGATTCAACTTATGGAATCCTTGATGCAGATGTCAGCGCAACCGAAGATGCGATAATCGTTAATGGTAAAAAGCATCAAATATTAGCGGTAAAATCTCCGGAAGAATTGCCGTGGGCGAAACTCGGCGTTGAATACGTTATAGAAGCAACGGGAAAATTTACCTCTAAAGAGAAAATAGAAGGGCATTTCAAAGCAGGAGCCAAAAAAGTCATACTTACTGCGCCTGCAAAAGGTGAAATAGATGTTACGGTTGTTTTGGGAGTAAACGAGGGAGATTATGATCCTAAAAAACACAATATAATTTCCAATGCTTCCTGCACT
>JAQTXJ010000010.1 GCA_028688815.1 bacterium
TCGGCAAAGATACAGATTATGTTGTAATCGTTGGCCCCTGTAAACACAATACTCCTGAAAGAATAGAAGTAGCATATAATTACGGAATCAAAGTAATGGGCGAAAACATAGTTCAGGATGCGCTTGTGAAATATGATGCGCTAAAACATACGGATATAAAATGGCATATGATAGGGCATTTACAAACTAATAAAGTTAAAAAGATATTGGAAATGGCATCAATGATACAATCCGTAGATAGCCTGTATTTAGCCGAAGAAATAAACAAGAAAGCATCCCGAAAAATACCGGTACTTATCGAAATCAATACTTCGGGAGAAGTCACAAAATACGGAACTTCCCCGGAACAGGTAATTCCACTGGTAAAACAAATTGCAGGTTTGGAAAATATAAAAATTTCCGGACTTATGACAATAGGTCCACTGGAGAAAGATCCACGTCCTGCATTTAAATTATTACGAGGTTTAAAAGAAAAAATAGAATCGGAAAACATCCCTGAAGTATCTATGGAATGGCTTTCTATGGGAATGTCTGACGATTACGAACTTGCAATTGAAGAAGGGGCCAACATAGTAAGACTTGGAAGAGTAATATTTGGAGAGAGAAAAAAATAAATTTATATAATTTGCATCCTCCGAAGTTTAAAAATTCATTACAGGAACTATCATTAGAAAAATAATTACAATTTTTTTTTATAAAGACTTGACTTTTATTTTTTCAGTATTAGGAAGGATACTTTAATATATATCTTAAAAAATTAAATTTTAGGAGGGGAGAAATGACTATATTGTGTTTAAATTGCGGAAGCTCATCTGCAAAATACAGAGTTTATGACTGGGATAAAAAAACCACATTAGCAACTGGGATAGTTGAAAGAGTTACTGTTGGCGGATCTTTCTGTCTTCACGAGGTACCTGGGAAAGAACCTTTGCGAATAGAGCATGATTGCAAAGACCATAAAGAAGCAATAAAATTAATAGTTGATACGCTTACCCACAAAGAATATGGGGTAATAGAAGATATGTCTTCTATCTCAGCCGTGGGACACAGAGTAGTTCACGGAGGAGAAAAATTTGCAAAATCCGTAATAATAAATCCTGAAGTTCTGCAGACATTTAGAGACCTTTCGGATCTTGCTCCACTTCACAATCCACCTAATATTTTAGGTATTGAAGCAGCGCAAGAAGTTATGCCAAATATTCCTCATATGGCAATAATGGATACAGCATGGCACCAGACAATGTCAGATTATGTTTATACTTATGCACTTCCTTATGAATGGTATGAAAAATATGGAGTCAGAAGATACGGGTTTCATGGGACTTCTTTCCTTTATGTAGCCAAAAGAGCAGCAGTTCTTCTTGGAAAAGATCCGTTTGATTGTAATCTAGTAGCCTGTCATATAGGAAACGGAGTATCCACAAATGCAATTAAAAAAGGTATTTCTTACGATACATCAATGGGGCTTACTCCTCTTGAAGGTATGGTAATGGGAACAAGAGCCGGCGATCATGATCCGGCTATCGGTTTTTATATGATGGGAAAAGAACAAAAAACCGCAAAAGAAATGGATAGTATTTTGAATAAAAAATCAGGTGTCCTTGGAATTACCGGTAAATATACGGATAGAAGGGATATTGAGGAAGCCGCAGAAAAAGGCGATAAAAGAGCACATCTTGCATTGGATATCGAAGCTTATAGAATAAAGAAATATATCGGTGCATATAACTTCGCTCTTGGTAAAATAGATGCAATAGTCTTTACGGCAGGTGTAGGCGAAAAATCACCTATCATAAGGGGCAGAGCATTAAGCGAACTTGGGCATCTTGGCATTGAAGTTGATGAAGAGAAAAACATAGCCGCAATGACAAGAAATTCAGAATCGGATATAACGGGAGCTAAGTCAAAAGTGAAAGTATTCGTTATTCCTACGGACGAAGAAAGGGTATTTATTGAAGATGTCGCAGCATTATACGAAGGCAGATATGATATCCACACCAACTTCACTTACAGATTCCAGAATCCGGAATATGTAAATACGTTAAGAGCTTTTGCGTTTGCAAAAGAATGCCAGAAGAAACCGAAATTATGGAATGTTATGGCAAAAGCAGCAAAGAAAGCATTCCTTGACGAAGCAAAGAAAAACAAAGAACTTAAAGATTTGGTAGATAAAATGCCAAAATGATGATACTTGTAATAAATCCGGGTTCAACTTCTACGAAGATAGCCGTTTACGGAGATAATAAAGAGCTTTTTTCGGAGAATATAAGCCATAGTATAGACCAGCTCGGTAAATACAAGCGAATCGTTGATCAGAAAGACTTTAGAAGGGAATTAATTAATGAAGTATTGAAGAAGAGAAATATAGACGACAAAAAACTAAATGCAGTTGTCGGTAGAGGTGGCTTACTTAAACCCATTCCAAGCGGAACTTACAAAGTTAATTCTAAAATGCTTGAAGATCTAAACAACGGATTACAAGGCGAACACGCTTCCAATTTAGGAGGAATACTTGCTTATGAAATTGCTTCTCCTCTCAAAATACCTGCATTTATAGTTGATCCTGTAGTAGTGGATGAACTTAATGACGCTGCAAGAATAACGGGAATAGCAGAAATCAAAAGGAGAAGCATCTTTCATGCGCTAAACCATAAATATACCGCAAGACTTGCAGCACAGAAACTCGGCAAAGAATATAACGATGTTAATCTTATCGTTGCACACCTTGGAGGCGGGATCTCAGTTGCTGCTCATTGCAAAGGGAAAGTAATAGATGTAAACAATGCGCTTAATGGAGAAGGCCCGATTACTCCTGAAAGAGCCGGGACATTACCGGCATGGGATCTTGTAGAACTTGCGCTTTCCGGTAAGTATAGCAAAGAAGAACTTAAGAAAATGATAACCGGGAAGGGTGGAGTTGTAGCGTTGCTTGGAACTAATGATATGCGGGAAGTCGAGAACAGGGTAAAATCCGGCGATAAAGATGCAAATCTTATTTTTGAAGCAATGGCTTACGGAATAGCAAAAGAAATAGGTAGTTGTGCAGCCACACTGAAAGGAAGAGTAGATGGGATTGTTATAACAGGCGGATTTGCACGATGGAAAGAGTTTATTGAACTTATAAAAGAGAGAATATCTTTCATAGGGGAAATATTTATATTCCCCGGTGAAAATGAGATGGAAGCACTCGCAGCCGGTGCTATGAGAATTTTAAAAGGCGAAACAGAAGCTATAATATATAATTAAAGAAGGGGGCATTGTGATAACCAAACTAAAAGAAATAGCTGAAAAAGCTAAGAAACAGGCACCAAAAAGACTTGCGGTAGCCTGCGGAGAAGATCCTCATACCATTGAAGCAGTTGGAAGAGCAGTAAAAGAAGGGATTGTAAAAGCCATCCTTACAGGCGATAAGGCAAATATCATAAAAGTAGCAGAAAAATATAAAGTAGACACAAAATCATTAGAAATCATAGATGAGCCTGACAAAAAGAAAGCATTATACCTTGCAATCTCAAAAGTAAGAAGCGGCGAATGCGATTTCTTAATGAAAGGACTTATAGATTCCGCCGTTTATATTAAAGGTATATTAGATAAAGAAAAAGGCTTATGCCCACCGGGAGCAGTTTTATCACACGTAACAATTATAGAAATTCCAACTTATCCAAAACTTTTAACGGTTTCCGATGTGGCAGTTTTAACTTATCCTGACCTTGCCCAGAAAGTAGCAATGACAAATTATGCAATAAATGTAGCGCATAAATTAGACAATCCAAATCCGAAAGTTGCAATTATGTGTGCAGTTGAGAAAGTAAATACAAAGATGATACCAACTATGGATGCCGCAATAATGTGCAAAATGGCAGACAGGGGACAGATAAAAGGTGCAATTCTTGATGGACCGCTTGCTATGGACCTTGCAGTTTCAAAAGAGAGCAAAGAAATCAAAGGAGTAAAGTCAGAAGTTGCCGGTGATGCAGACATACTTATTTTCCCGAACATCGAAGCAGGAAACGTATTCTTTAAAACCTGTGTTTATCTTGCAAAAGGTGAGATAGCTGCATTCTTGACAGGCGCAATGTGTCCTTGTATTCTTACATCACGTTCAGATTCGGAAGAATCGAAATTCTACTCGATCGCAACCGGCGCACTCGTGTGTAATAAATAATTAGAATTACAACTCTTGTAAAAAGGAGTCTCTGTTTTTCAGCAGAGACTCCTTTTTTTATTATAAATTGAAAGTTTTTGTTATTTTATTAAACTAATCTTTTTGGATATTCGGGTATTTCCTGTCTGCAATACGACAAAATATATTCCAGAACTAATATTACAAATATTAGCCGCTAAACTAATTTCACCCGGATTTCTAACTTCATCAACAAGAGTTTTCATCCTTCTTCCGACATTATCATAAAGTTTCACAGTAACCTGTTGAGTTGCAGGATTGCTGAATTTAACAAATAAAAAGTTTGATACCGGGTTAGGTGAAACACTTAAATCAAATCTCCGGGTGTTAAATTCTTCTATCCCGGGATTTCCTACTTTTAGGGTAATGGGGACAAGATATGGGGTATGGATAGAGTCATTTGAGGCAATATGGAGAGTATCATAGTAATAACCTTTAGAAAGTTTGGCTTGAGTAATTACAGTAACCGCTTGTGAACCTCCTGGAATCACAGTAAAATTTCTTGGGACAACAGATCTAATCCACCGTGCTTTATAAGAAACATCCGTAACTTTTAAATCTCCGCTTGCAGAACCTGAATTAGAAACGGTTATTGTTCCAGTATCTGCAGGTAAAGTATTGTTGTTAAGCGCAGCCTGGACTGCCGTCTGAAGATTAGGTTTCCCATAACCATAGTATTTATCACGTCCGGTAGTTCCAAGGTCAACTGCAGTAGAAGTCAAAATATCTCTCACTTCCTGATTTGTAAGATATGGATTTGCAGACCACACAAGCGCTGCACTTCCTGCCACAAGAGGAGTAGCCATTGAAGTACCGTTCCATGTTCCCTGATAAGCGCTACCGGTTATAGTAGAAGTAATCGTATCCCCCGGTGCAACAAGCTCAACTTCCGAACCATAACTACTAAAGCTGCACAACTGGTTATTCGGTTCTATTGCACCTACCGCGATAACCGTAGAGTAAGCAGCAGGATACCCTACAAATTCCGTGCCATCGTTTCCAGTTGCCGCACATAAAACTGCTCCCGAATCCCATGCTGCCTGACATTCAGCTTCGACATAGGAAGATGGCGCCCCATATCCAAGACTCATAGAAATTATATTTACTTTATTGTCTATACACCATTGAATACCCTGACCGACCTGGGAAGCAGCCCCAGTCCCGCCATTTAAGGCTCTAATGGCATAAAGTTGTGAATTTGATACTCCTGCAACGCCAATTCCATTATTGATAGTTGCTGCTGCAAGTCCGGAACAGAAAGTCCCATGGTCCTCATCTGAACCACTGGGTTTGGGGTCACCATCACCATCTACAACATCCCTGCCTTTAATAACCCCATACTGAGATTTTAAATCAGGATGAGTATATTCGGTCCCTTCATCAATTACCCCAATTGAAATAGCATAGCTACCCCAACCATTTAATCCCCATGCTGCAGGAGCATTAAGATTATCCATATGCCACAACTGCGACCAATAAGGGTCATTTGGAGTGCCAAGAATTTTTACAATTCTATTAGGTTCTGCAGATTTAACATTGGGGTTTGTTTTCATACGTGCAATAAAAGCTTTTGTCTCTGCAATTCCACCCGGAATTTTGACAAGTATAAAATTGGAACCCAATTCTTTATTTACTAAATTTATTCCCTTTTCTACAATACCAAGCTCATTTAATTTTGCATTTTTAACATTTACATTACTCTTATATCCGATTATTATTTCCCCGGACGCTATATCTTCCCAGTATTTTTCATCATTCTCTGATATCACAGGAACAGAGGATAATTTATAACTTCCTACACTGCTATCTATTTGCAATGTAAGATTTCCAGGGGTCACACCAATATAAGGTGTTCCTTCTCCTTCGTACTTTACCACAGCAGCATGGAAATAGTCAAAATCGTCATCATACCATGTTGACCCATTGGTAGACCATTTATTCGGCGCGCTAGGAACTTTATCGACTGCAGTTGTGGGAAAAGCAACACTCCATTCATAATTTCCAACCCAGAAAGGGCCTGAAATATATATTGGAGTAGGTAACGTGTACGAATATATGCCCGTATCACTTCCAGTGCCTGATTCCAGTGAACGCAGAGAGAATAGCCGTGTCCCCGGGTGTCCACTTGCATCACTCCAGATAAAGAGACTACATTCTTTTGCACTAAGCCCGGAAAGCTTAACTCCATGCCAGATTGTTATTATAGAACAGGGAGAAGCAGGAGTCAAACACGTAGCCTCATATTCTTGTATAAAAGTGGCAGATAAAGCATAAAAAGGTGGTTTCATGTCAGGCATTAAAGTATCTATATTCCCTTTAGAAAAAGAGAATGCCTTGTTGTCATTCTTCGCTTTATAATTATCGGAAGTAAGGACAACGGTTCTTGATGCTTCAACAGGAATATTACTGGAAAACAAAAACAACAAAAAACAAGAACCAATAAACCTCGACTTCGAAAATACAACTTTACACATACTTCCTCCTTTGCTGATAGCCATTTAATTATTATTTATTAATGTAAATTTCCCTTTGTTTTGTATATTTTTATATTGAACAGAATAGAAATAAATTCCCGATTTAAGCCCATTTAACTTAACATTTTGAACTTTAAAGTTATTTGCTCTCAATGTTTTCACCGATCTACCAGAGCAATCATAAATATCAATAGTAGGATAAGTTTTTTCTGCAGCATCAAATGCCCGTAAATCGAAATTAATATTACCTGTGGTTGGATTAGGATATATTGTTATTTTAGAATTTGTATTTTGGATTGTAGATTTTTCTTCTGTTCCTGCACAACTCTGGTACCATTTGCATGGGATACCATTTACAATAGACCACACCCTATAATAACCTACGGCAGTATCCGGGAAATCAACATCCGTATGCGTTTTATCCCAGCTATGGCTTGAAGGCATATACATCAGTTCTCCACCACCATTGCCTTGCCAATTACCCCCGCCAATTCTTACAAACGACATAATCGGGTGGTCAGAAGAAACTATATGACAATGATTACCGCCATCCGCTTCAGAATAATCCCTAAAAAGAGTACCTTCTATATGCATAGAGGGAGATATTTGTGTAACCGCCTGACAATTTGTTATTGTCGACTGCCATTCCGAACGATACCCAAGTCCGACATCATATCTGTCAATTGAGCTGATATCCGCTCCTCCGGCATCTTTACCGCCTATCATTAAGACATATGGTTTATCCGAAGGTATAAGCGTAGAAGTATTATAATGTCTCCCGGAAATAGTTCCCTCTGATTTCCATTTGTGAGTAGCAGGATCATAGACTTCCCACGTTTGAACATCACTCGTTCCATTATATCCGCCTATTGTTAATATCAACCCGGAATATAATAAAACCGAATTATGCCAGTATCTTGAATTATTCAAAGCAGTCTCCGCACTCCATACGCCGGTTGTCGGATTATAAACTTCACAACTTGCTAATGCCGTGCTGCCATTCGTTCCTCCGACAACAAGAACATTTCCCGCCTGCAAAAGAATAGCCGTATTTGAATACCTTGCACCTGCCAAACTACCCGTACTTGTCCAGTTACCGGTACCCGGGTCCCAAATTTCACAAGATGTTATAGCTCCACCTGATGCCTGTCCACCTATAACAAGGACTTTTCCATCAAACAACAAAATAGCAGAATGAGATGCTCTTGAATTAGTTAAACTATTAGTAGTTGTCCAGACATTAGTGTTCGGGTCATATATCTCGGAGGAATTCAAATAACTTCCGCCTGATTCTCCGCCGGTCACAAGCACTCTTCCGTCTTTTAACGGCGTAGTAGTATGATTAAATCTTGCAAACTCAAGGCTATCTGTCAAACTCCACGTTCCTGCAGTTATATCATAAATTTCGCAGGATTTCAATGCTCCACCTGAATTTCTACCGCCAATCGTTAATACTTTCCCGGAAGGGAGCAAAACCGTAGCATGACAGGTTCTTTCTATGTTTAATGAATCGGTGAGATATGCTACATCTAAATTATAATTATAAATTTCGCAACTTTTCAAAATACCACCGGCGTTTTCTCCGCCGGCAACAAGAACGTTTGTTGAACAAGTAGCAGTATGTATAATAGGAAGAGCAGTTGCCGTATGGCAGAAACGAGCAGTGTTTAATGGCATTCTTGAATCCACTATTCCGTTGGATGGGTCATATATTTCGCATGAATAATTCAAACCGTAACGATTGACTGCAAGGTGCTGAGCGACACTATCGTGTCCACTAATTGCCAATATTTTACCCGTATAAAGCACTGCAGCCGGGAAATGAGACCTACCCCAGCGAGTCGCATATTCAAGAGAATCAGTAAGTCTCCAGAGTCCGGAATCAGGTTCAAATATTTCACATTTTTTTGTTGAAAGAGTAGGTAAATAATCGTTGGCTCCACCCATTATCATTGGCTTCCCATTTGGAAGCAACACCATAGCAGAAGCGCTTCTTGGTATAATATTTAAGTTTCCGGTATTGGTCCAGGTGCCGGTATTAGGGTCCCATAATTCCGTTTCTGCTCCTCCGAAATTTCCACCTGCAACAAGAACTTTATCCCATGGCGTACGCAAATATATTCCCACGCTTGCTCTTCTCCATCTATTTAGTGAACCCGTATTCGTCCATGTTTGTCCTACAGGGTCATAAACGTCACATTTAGTACTATCTTTTCCACCTATTAAAAGAACTTTTCCATCCGGCAATATTAATTCTACCATACCGCTTGTTCCTTTTTCGGCACTGTGATGGAAAGTACTTCCTGCCGTAACACTTATATTTTTTGTGCTCCAATCATACAAAATACAACTTTGACTTGTATCACGTCCAACTATCAAAATTTTTCCATTTTCAAGTAATGTTCCGCAAGCTCTCCACTGCCATCCACCAAAGCTGTAACCGGAACTCCAAGTATTACTTACGGGGTCATAAATATAGCTATTTCCGGAATTATTTACCCATAAAACAGTTCCATCCGGTAATAACATAGCAAGAGTGTGTTCTCCTCCAGTTGTTAAATTCCCTTGTACCCATTTACCGGTCGCAGGGCTGAAAACTTCATAATTTTGAAATCCGTTCCCCGACCACGTACCTGCCCATATACTACTTGTAGTATCAATTTCCATCCCGGATATTGTTATAATCCTGCCATCCGTAAGCATTGCGCTTTCACTTCCCGAACGCCATGTATTTACATCCCCTGTCCTGCTCCATTTGCTTCCTTCTATAACAACCGAAAACAGCATTAAAAACGATAATAAAATATACTTACGCATAATTTCCTCCTATATGTTTATGTTCTATATATACATAACACAATATTATATAATATGTTAATTCTTTTACCTGTTTGTCAATAACTTTTTAAGTTTGTTTATTAATATGAGTGGATTAACAAAAAATTAGCTTTTTTAAAGATTAATTTTCTACTACCTGTCCGTAAGTTTTTTGTTTTTCTATTCTTTCCAAACGGACATTTACGAAGTCATCTAACTTTTTGTCCGACGAAAAAGAAACCTTTATATAATTTGAAGTTATTCCCGTATATTCTTTACTTTTCGTATGTTTTGCGTTTTCAATATGGACTTCAAGCGTCTTACCTATAAGATTAGTCCTGAATTGTTCCCATTTCTTTTCACCGAGTTCGTAAATCAACTGGCTTCTTTGTTTTTTAGTTTCATCCTGAACTTCATCTTTAAACTCCAACGCCTTTGTTAACGGTCTTCTTGAATACCTGAACACGTGTAATTTATCTATCGGTAATTTTGAAACTAAATCATAAGTATTTAAAAACTCTTTTTCTCCTTCCCCCGGAAAACCCACTATAATATCCGTTCCGATAGCAACGCCGGGAATATTTGATTTCAATTTTACAATCAAATCGGAAAAATCGGCGGGACTATACCAGCGATTCATTGATTTCAGGACCTTTTCGTCTCCGCTTTGCATAGGTATATGAAAATATTTTGAAAACTTAGAAGACCCGGCAACGAAATTTATCAATTCGTCAGATATCCCGATAGGCTCTATTGAGCTTAATCCTACTCTATGGACATCAGGGATTTGCTCAACGGATTTTAACAAATCAACCAGTCTGTTGTATTTGCCGAGGTTTGTTCCCGTAAGAGTAAATTCTTTAAACCCGTTTTCACGAAGTCTTTCCACTTCAGAAATTATATCTTCAAAATTTCTATTTGAAGGTTTGCCTCTAAGGTGTGGGACTACACAATAACTGCAGAACTGGTCGCATCCTTCCTGCACTTTTACGAATGCCCTGCTGTGTCCATAAAAGCTCTTTATTCCTGAAATTAGAGGTGATTTGAGATAATCCGTAACTACTTTTTCAAAAGAAGGTTCAAAAAATAATATATTTTTTACGTTCTTTAATTCTTTTTCAATAAGTTTTGCTCCGCATCCCGTAACTATTATGTTCATTCCTTGTTTTGCCTGATGACGGATAATATTTCTGGATTCCCTGCAGGCTTTTAATGTAACTGCGCAGGTATTAACGACACAAATCTCCGAAGCGGAATCTACGGATTGAAACCCGACAGACTCAAAAGATTCCCTGAGCCACTCTGTATCGTATTTATTTAAGCGGCAGCCAATGGTCTTAAAACTTACTTTTTTCATATGGAACGTCCCCTTTGTTTATTATACTATAATTTATAGGCAATTAAAGTCAATGAAAATTAAATATGCGAGTAAATTAGTAATTACTGAAATTGTTAAGAATTATAAAAGATTAACCATAGAGAAAAGAATTAGCCACGAAATCACGAAAACACTAAGAAGTACACGAAAGAGAAACTGTTAAAAATAATAAAAATAGGAGGAATAAAGTAGGCAATAGAAAGTAATTAACAGATAAGAATAGAGAGCAAAAAGTAATAATTTAATAAAAACTTGTTGACATAGTTATAAAAATGCTTAACATGAAACATTATGTTGGAAAAAGCAGATAAAAAGAAGTTGGTAAAACAATTCTGTATCCACAAAGAGGATACTGGTTCTCCGGAAGTGCAGGTTGCATTACTTTCAGCTCGTATAAGCAGCCTAACCACTCACCTTAAAACTCACAAGAAAGATGTGCACTCCCGACGCGGTCTTATTATTATGGTATGCAAAAGAAGAGGTTTGCTGAAATACTTATCCAAAGAAAGACCCGACGACTACCAGAAACTGATAAAGAAACTGGATATTAGAGGAATTTAACTGTTTTAACCCCACCAAATAAAAACACATGGAACTAAAAATTGGCGAAAATGTTATACATATTGAACCTAATAAAGTAGCAAGAACCGCGGACAGCTCATGTCTTATAAGATGCGGAGACACCATTGTTTTGACAACTGTTTGCAGAGCGTATTCCGAACCCGAAACCGCCCAGAATTTTCTTCCTTTAACCTGTAATTACCTCGAAAGAAGATATGCCGCAGGTATGATACCCGGAGGGTTTTTCAAAAGAGAAGGCAGACCTACGGAAAAAGAAACGCTCACATCAAGACTTATGGATAGACCGGTTCGTCCTTTGTTTCCTGAGGGATGGACAATACCGGTTCAGATAATTTCTACCGTTCTTTCCGCAGATAAAGAAAATGATGGCGATATTCTGGCTATGCTGGGAACTTCCTTTGTACTCAAACTATCAAGCATACCATATACAAAACCATTTGGCAGCGTAAAAGTAGCTTTTGTTAATAATAATTTCGTACTAAATCCTTCTATGCCGCAAGCCGCCGAAGCTTCCCTTAATCTCACGGTTGCCGGAACGGAAGAAGGTCTCACTATGATTGAAATGGAAGCCAAAGAAGTTTCCGAAGATAACGTAGTAGCCGGACTCAAGGTTGCTATGGGCGCAATAAACGATATTCTCAAATTCCACGAAGAACTAAAAGATGGCACAAGAGAGTGGACTGCTCCCGTAAGAACGATAGCCGAAGCCAGAACTGAAGTATTAGCGGAATTCGGCAAACAAATTGAAGATGCGCTTAAAATTAAAGAGAGATTTCCAAGAGGACAAAAACTTAGCGAAACTTACAAACAAATAGTTAAAAAGTTCGGCGAAAAATATCCTGCTTCCGAGTTAAATGAAGTTTTTGACTTATACCAGGAAGAAATATTAAGAAACCAAATCATTAAAAATAAAACAAGAATAGATGGAAGAGGACCTAACGATATAAGACAAATTACCTGTGAAACAAGTTTATTACCCCGTGTGCACGGCTCAGCATTATTCACAAGAGGCGAAACTCAATCTCTATGCACGGTTACTCTCGGGACAACGATTGATGAACAACGAATAGAAGAATTAACAGGTGAAACACGCAAAAGCTTTATGCTTCATTATAATTTTCCTCCTTTCTCCGTTGGAGAAGTTGGCAGACTTAACTCTCCCGGCAGAAGAGAAATAGGACACGGAGCTCTTGCTGAAAAAGCACTGCAGCAAGTTATTCCGGTAGCAGAAAATTGTCCATATACAATCAGAATAGTATCAGATATTCTTAGTTCAAACGGAAGTTCATCAATGGCAACGGTATGCGGTGGTTCTTTAGCTTTAATGGATGCCGGAATACCTATAAAATCACATGTAGCGGGAGTTGCAATAGGCGCAGTTGAAGATACCGTGCTTATAGATATATGCGGTGAAGAAGACCATTTCGGAGATATGGATTTCAAAGTAGCAGGAACAAAAGAAGGGAAAACTTGTCTTCAATTGGATGTTAAAAGTAAAGGAGTAAGTTTTGATTTTCTTTAAAAAGCTTTAAAACTTGGCAGAGATGCAAGGCTGGTAATACTTGATAAATTAGTAACAGCATTACCGGCAGCTAAAACAGAAGTAAGCGCTTATGCTCCAAAAATAAGTATTATAATGATTCCTAAAGAAAAAATAGGACACGTAATTGGGCCGGGCGGAAAAATCATCAGAGACATTATAGAGAAAACAGGTGCCAAAATAGAAATATCGGATGATGGAAGAGTAAGCATATCATCGGATTCCTGGCAAACAACAGAGACAGCTAAAGCCATCGTAGAAGGTATAGTTGAAGAAGTAGCCGTAGGGAAAACTTATCTTGGAAAGATAAAAAAGATATTGCCTTTCGGTGTAATCGTTGACCTTTTACCGGGAAAAGAAGGAATGATTCATATATCCCAGCTTGCCAATTATAGAGTAAAAACTCCTGAAGATGAAGTTAAAATGGGAGAAGAAGTGCCTTGCAAAGTAATATCCATTGATGACGACGGCAGAATACAGTTGTCAAGAAAAGCGCTCCTTCCACCTCAGCAGAATTAGTCCTCTTTTCCATTAAGTACCTAAAAATAAACTAATAGGGGGTAATATGGAATTAAAAAACTTAATTCGTTCCGTTCCCGATTTTCCTAAAAAAGGAATATTGTTTTGTGATATCACAACGCTTATAAAAGACAGCAAAGCATTTAATTATGTAATCGATTCAATATGCGAACATTATAAAGGCAAGAAAATAGATAAAGTAGTTTCCACCGAAGCTCGTGGATATCTTTTTGGCGGAGCGCTTGCTTACAAATTAAATGCGGGAGTTATCCCAGTACGCAAACCCGGGAAATTACCTGCGGAAGCAATAAAAGAAGAATACACCCTTGAATACGGCACAGATGCTCTGGAACTTCATAAAGATGCAATAGAAAAAGACGAAAATGTCCTTGTTTTTGATGATTTACTCGCAACAGGCGGAACTGCACTCGCATCCTGCAAGCTTGTAGAAAGATTAGGCGGAAAAATAGTAGGAATCTCTTTCCTTATTGAGCTTACTGAATTACCCGGGAAAAACAAGCTTAAAGATTACGATATCTTCTCTTTAATCAAATACTAATTATCAGTATTTTGTAATTTGTATTCTATCTTAGAATTTTTGTTCTCTGCACCCTCTATTTTTTCTCTGTGTACTCTATGGCTTTAATCTGTATTCTGGTTTCTGTACCCTATAGCTTTCTTCCCTCTATGTCTGGAGTTTAACCGGCTAAAGCGGGGTGGTTAACATTTCTTTTCTCTGTTTTTTCTTTCTCTGCGAACTTTGCGGTTACTTAGAGTTTGGGACGTAGGCGCATTATTCTAAGTTATCCAGCTTTGCAGGGTTCTGCGGTGAGAAATTCTGTTTTCTGTTAATTTTGTACTTTTAGGTTTTTAATCTTCCACTACTGCCGTTTCAGGCATTGGGTTATGCGTTACTATGACTTTTGTTCTCCATCTTCCTGAACGATAATACCAATAATTAAGCACAAGTCCAACAAAAGTACTAATTAAGATTGCGACCCATATTCCGTATTCTCTCATAGTAGTAAATTTAGTAAGAGCATAAGCAAGCGGGTATCTAACGCCAACAAATCCGATTAAGCCAAAAATCAGCATATACATAGTATCTCCTGCCCCGCGGACAACTCCCTGCAAAGCAAACATTACCGAAAAAATAAAATATGTAAAGCTTACTATCCTTATGTACTCCTTTGTAAGAACCAACACCGAATTTTCTTTTGTAAAAAAAGAGGCTACCTGTATAGGGAAAGTATAGAAAATAATAAAAAACACCAGAGACATTGCCAAAGACAACAAGATAGAAAGTTTTGTAATTTCTCTTACCCTATCATACTTTTTTGCGCCTAAATTTTGCGCCACCATAGAAGATACGCTCATCCCGATTGCCATTGCAGGCATAAAAGCAAGCTGGTCAAGTTGCATTCCAATTCCATAAGCTGCAGTCATCTGGACACCAAAAGTATTTACAAGTGACATAATAAGTGTTCCGCTCAATGATACGACAATCATTTGCAGGGAAACCGGAATACCGATAATAAATATTTTACGCCATATTTCCTTATCAAGAGCGAAATCCCATTTTCTTATATTCAATAACGGATGTTTTCTCAGGACAAAAAAGTATGCCACAAAAAGCATTATTATACTGGAAATTATAGTGCCTAACGCCGCGCCTGTTATACCTAAAGCAGGAAAAGGACCAACACCTTTTATTAAAACAGGAACAAGAGTTATATTTATCACGCTTGAAACTATCAAAAGATACAATGGAGTTTTTGCATCGCCAAGCCCGCGTAAAACTCCGGAAAACCAATTATACCCAAACATAGGAACAATTCCTGCAACCATTATGACAAAAAACGTATGCGCATCTTTCCTTATTTCCGGAGGAGTATTTACAAGCGTTAGCAAGTTTTCACTAAAAATGATTCCGATTGCCGATATAACAACACAAATCAATCCGGTCCCAAGAAAAGAATTCGTCAATACTTTAGAAAGCAGTTTCATATTTTTTGAACCGAAAGCCTGCCCTGCAAGTATAGTTGTGGCTATAGTAAGGCCTATCATAGCCGATAATAGTAAAAAAAATATCGGCATAGTTACCGACACCGCAGCAAATGCTTTATGTCCTATTAGCTTTCCAACCCACATAGCATCAACTATCTCATACATTGCCTGCAGTAAATTCGTAAGCAGCATAGGGACAGAAAAATGAACAAGTTGTTTTATGACACTTCCCTGGGTAAAGTCTCTCATTTTTTAGGAATTAACTTATTTTTTATATAGAAGAATTAAGCCCATACAGCGTAAGATATGGGTTATACTCAAAATTCAATAATGTCGCAAGCTTTTCACCCATACCACCTGTAACTACAAAATGCGGATTAAATTGCTTCTTTATGTCATTCGTTAAGCCTTTTATTCTATTATATTCTCCCCAATAGACTCCCGATTCTATGCATTCTTTTGTAGTCTTTTGAAGTATTGTTTTTAAATTGGTTTTATTTATATTATCTATCTCAGGTAAAAGCGCCGTAGAATTATGTAATGCCATAATTCCCGTTTGTATCCCCGGCAAGATAATTCCTCCTGCATATTTATTATTTTTATCCAAAACATCTATTGTAGTTGCCGTTCCAAAATCAATAACACATACAGGCGGTCCAAGTAATTTCTTTCCTCCAAGTAAATTAGCCACCCTATCAGCCCCCATAGACGGATAACTCCCATTTAATAATTTCGGAGTTATAAATTCAGAGCTCATCCCGTAAACAGCCTCTAATATACTTGTAAACAACTCATTTTTATCCGGCACAACGGAAGAAATAATTATATGTTCAGGTTTTTTTGTGGGGAATATAGCTTTAACGTCTACAAGTGTTTTATGGGATATTCTTAACGGATTTAATAGTTTTCCTTTAACAAACGTTCCGAGCAATATATTGTTGTTGCCAATATTTATACATAAATTCATTCTTATATTTTATTTATCAAAAGCACAATTAAAGTCAATGCTCCAATTGCTCCTACAAAGCCAATCATAAAAAATAACGGCAAAAATACGGTTATAAATTCATTGCCAATAAAATATTGCATTACTATAAATTTATATCCACAATAAAGAAGTCCGATAGAAATCACGGCAAAAACAACATTCCACAACAGAGTTTTCCAGCCGAACCTAAATTTTAATTTCCAGTTTGAAATCCCGAAATCTTTCAACACTTTTATTTCTTCTCTATAAAATATTATATTATTATTTATTCCTATTATCACTATAAACAATAAGAAGCAAAACAACAGTGCGCCAAATCCCAGAGAAAGCCAATTGAAATAAACATTTATTGTATTTAAAGTACTTAACCATTTTTTAGAATAAGTTACATTCATAACTCCCGGGAGACTTAACACTGCAGAAGACAAGCTAGCAATAAAGTTGCTATTTTTATAATGACTCGGAAGAAATACAATTTTGAAAGATGCAGGAAAAGGATTTCCCATAATATCATTTAGCAGAGATTTGGCATTATTAAAACTCTTATTAAATTCATTCATTGCTTCATCTTTAGAAATATAAACGATTTCATCAATTCCCGGATAGCTTTCTATTACACTTCTCAGGGAGTCAATATTGGCTTCTTCCGATAGGAATACACGGAATTCCGCACCTTTATACAAATTATTTATCTTATTAAAAATATTAAAACCGAGCATCATAAAGACTGCGCTTACAAATATTATCAAGAAACTCAAAAACCTGTTCATCTGTTTACCTCAACTTTCATAGTAACATAATCATACATAGTACCTTTTGCTTTTTTTAGTTCAAGACTTTTCACCAAATCCGCATATTTATCTCCAATTAAACCCCTTCCCAACAACACGGCTCCTTCTGCACCTTCCGAAGCATTTTTTGCTTTTCTCGTCAATGTAAACACTTTTCCATATTCTGATAATCTCTTTTTTAATTCTTTTTGGACTGTCGGGATTCGCGAAAGCCTGCCGGAAATTATTATCTCTTCGGGTTTTGTAGTAACGGTAAGAGCGGCAACATCTTTAACTGCGGATTCAATTACGGTTTCCCACACCCCTTTACTTTTGACAATTTTCTCAAGTTCAGTTTGTTTTCCCGTTAATTGACTTATTGCTCCTCCCGTAAAAACGACTTCCTGGTGTTGTTCTTTTATGCGTATTGCAAGTTCTGCATCTATTGTGCCCGGGGATAAAAATCCGGCAAAGCCTGAAGTTCCGCCGAGTCCATCCACAACTTTACCGTTATTTATTCCTATTGCCGCGGTAAAACCGTATCCTACTTCCAAAAATATAAATGAACATTTGGAATACGGCACTTTATTTCTTGAAGCGCATTGTTCTAAAGCTAATGCAGCACAACAAAGTTTGTCCGCAGTTCCCATATCAAGTTTATTTGCTTTTCTGTAAGCGGGGACTGTCTGCAGATGAATAACGCCAGGAGTAAAATAAAGTGGTAATTTATTTTTTTTTGCAGAATAAAAGAAGCTTTTAATGGCGTCGTTGACAGGCACTTTTCCGCTTTTTCTTGGCAGCATAATATCGAAATCTTCTTCAGAAGCATCATTAATGGACGTAACGGGCAATCCGTAACCCGACGGACCAACTAAAGCATCAAACGGCATATAACCGGTTACTATTTTGACTAATTTATTCATATTCGAAACTATTTCCTGTGTAGAAAACATTTCATCCAGAAATATTTTATCCCCGTCCATTCCAAATACGCTAAATCCTTTTGTTCCTGGGTCTATACCAATTACTTTCATTCTTCTCTCCTGCTTTGTTTCAGTTTATAAATGAAAAGCTATTGTCGAAGCTGATTTACAATATGTTCTTCATTTTTATATTTTTACATTTTAATATTTTTACAAGCTCTTTGGTGGTAACCATTAGAGATTGTTATCCTGCGTTAGCGGGGAATTTTGAATTTGATATCGGGCAGACAATATCCGATTCCAACCAATCATCCGTCAATGCGTATGCGCGGGACCTGCAACCACCACATATATCCAAATTTTTACATTCAACGCAAATACCTTTTCTGTTAGTTTTATTATTTATGTTTAATATAAATTCCGAGTTTAACAATTTTTCCCATACGTTAATAATACCTTCTTTTGCATTTCCGACGACATAATTTGCAAAAGTGCAGGGTTTCAAATCACCGTTTGGTTCCATAAATAAATACTCTCCGAATACGCAACCATTTTTTTCCGAGACTACGATTCTGCTTTTTTTGCCCGTGTCTTTTTGCCCTACCCCCCACTCTTTGCAAGCCGCCTTAAAAAAGGGTTCATCAAAAAAGAAATCTACTCCATATTTATCAGAGGACTCGGTTGTCATTAAAATAGCTTCTTTATATTCCTCAGAGGAAAGCAACTTAGTTTTATAGCTTTTTGTCGGTTTTAATCCGATTATGTTTATAAGACCGGCATTTATATCTTTTGCCAACTTAAACATATCCGGGATACTTTTATAATTATCTTTTGACAATACAAAATTTATCGCATGCAATTTTCCGGTTTTTGCAAGTTGTTTTGCAGTTTCGGTTACCTGCTGGAATTTAGCGCCCCTTCGTAATTTTTCATAAATTTCAGGATAAGGTGAATCAATGGAAATCTGGATTCCAACGCCTAATTTCAGGAGTTTAACCATATTTTCTTCCGTTAATAACGTCCCGTTCGTAATCATACTCACATCAAGCCCGCCCGTTGTCAGTATACTAAAAACTTCCCATATTCCTTTTCTCGTAAGGGGTTCCCCGCCTTCAATAATAACCCATTCGGGTTTAAGTTCTACCAATTCGTGTGCTACTTTGAGGATAAGAGATTTCGGCAACTCTGCTCTTGTCATACCTCTACAATGCAGACAATTAAGGTTACATTCTTTTGTTATCGCCCAATCAAAAAGCAGCGGTTGTTTTTTCATTAGTCTTCCACCTTCCAGTCTTCTATTTCAGAAACTTCTTTTTTATTTATTAATTCTTCTATAATTTCGCCGTTTTTTAAACTTATTCCTTTTGTAAAATACTCTGGAACGGATTTGGAAGTAGTAAAAACAATAGTCGTTCCAATCAAATGCAACTCATTAAATAAAGAGAAAACGAGTTCGGATTTTTCATTATCGAGATGCTCCATAGGTTCGTCAGCCAATAACACCAAAGGCTCTTTAGAGATCGCAATCCCGATTTTAAGCAACTGGCGTCTGGATGCAGGCAGTTCACAAGCTTTTAATTTGGAAAACTCGCCGAGTCCTAATTTATCAATAAGCGTAGAAACTTTATTTTTACTGTATTTACGGTTTAATTTCAGAGGTATAGACAAATTGGAAATAACATCTTTATTATCAAGCACTCCGCCGTCCTGCGCAATAAAACCTATTTTTTTCTTTATTGAAGCTTGTTTTATTTTGTTCTCGAATAAACTTATATTTCCTTTATCAGGCTTTACAACACCATAAATCAATTTCAAAATAGTAGTTTTCCCTGCACCATTGTGTCCCAGAATAGCAAACCAGTCATTCTTTTCTATTTTGAAATTTATGTTTTTAAGATTAAATTTACAAACGTCTTTAAGTTCTATCATTTTTATTTTTCTAAAAAGTCTTTTATCTTTTGTGTAATGTGTTTCGCAGTTAACCCGTATTTTTCGTACAAATCCGATGCCGAACCCGATTCACTGAATCTATCCTGCATACCGATTCTTAAATGTGGTATAGGTTTATACGATAAAATTATTTCTGCGACCGCATCACCAAGTCCACCTATTACTGTATGGTCTTCACAGGTAACAAAAGCGTTGGTTTCGTCACAGGCTTTCATAATGGCAGATTTATCCACAGGTTTAATGGACGCAAAATCGATTACTCTTGCGGATATATTCATAGATTCCAATGATTTCTGCACTTTGATGGCTTCCGCGACCATCATCCCATAAGTACCGATAGTAATATCTTTACCATCCGTTAATAAATTTGAGGATCCTAATTTAAATTCATAACCTTCTTTATAAATCGGCGGCAACAGTTGTTTCAAAACTCTTACATAAAAAGGTCCCGGTTCCTTAGCAACAGCGTGAATAACTGCTTTTGTCTGCACGGCATCGCAAGGGGCCACGACTTTCATCCCGGGTAGAAGTCTCATTAATCCGATATCTTCAATTGCCTGGTGAGAGTATCCATCAGGGCCTACACCAAGTCCACCATGTGTTGCAACTATTTTAACCGGTAGTTTTTGATATGAAATAGATAATCTTATCTGGTCCCACGCTCTGCCTGTCGCAAATACTGCAAATGTGGAGGCAAAAACCGTTTTCCCACAACTTGCCAATCCTGCAGCGGTACAAATCATATCTGCTTCTGCTATTCCCATATTAAAAAACCTTTCCGGGAATTTCTCCCGAAACATATACGTATGGGTAGAGGCAGACAAGTCCGCATCAAGAACTACGATATTCGGGTCTTTTTCTCCAAGTTCAACTAACGCTTGACCATAAGCCAATCTTAACGAACCAAGTTCACTCATTTTTCTCTCCTTTTAATGATGATGAGAAAACAATAAAATAGTCATAATTCCTGCTATTATAAGTAAAACCTGTATAACGGTATCCCCCATGCCAACTCTCTCTTGCAATCCCGGAATCAAGTCTCCTATTGCTATATATAAAAAACTTGCCGCACCTATTGCCATAATATAAGGGATAAAAGTTTTCATAGTTCCGAGCATAAAATATCCTCCGATAGCAGCAGGAATACTTACAAGAGAAGAAATTACGTTATACAATACAGCTTTTTTTCGTGAATAACCGCTATGAAGAAGAATAGCAAAATCGCCAACTTCCTGGGGAATTTCATGCCCGATTATAGCTATGCCTGTTGTTATTCCCACCGGGATAGAAACTAAAAACGCGGAAGCCAATACGACACCGTCAACAAAATTATGAAAACTATCTCCTATCAAAATAAGCGGCCCGGTTTGAGAATGGACGTGGCATTCTTTGTTATGGCAATGACGCCAGATTACAAGTTTTTCAAGAATAAAAAACAAAATAATCCCGACAAGCATAGTCATAAAAAAGGAAACGACATTAATACTTTCTAATGCTTCCGGGATTAAATTTAAAAACGCTGCTCCCAACAAAGCGCCTATGGCATAACTTACCAGGCTCGGCACTATTGATTCCCTTATAGTTTTTGGGAAAAGCAAGAATAAACTTGCGGCAAGAACCGAACCAACGCTTCCTATAATAACAAACAAAACAAGAAAAAACAATTTTTCCATTATTCTTAAAAAATATTTTGCATAAACATACTATGTTTTTTTCATTAGTTCGTTCAGTTTTCCCATTATCTCGTCTTGCATTTCATTCAATCTTTTTTCTGTCTGGGCTTCAAACCTCAGCACTAACACAGGTTGAGTATTTGAAGCGCGCACAAGTCCGAATCCGTCATTAAATTGTATTCTTACGCCATCGATATCTATTATGGGATATCGCCCTTTGAAATAATTTTTAAGTTTTTCTACTACTTCAAATTTTATTTTATCATCCGAATCCACTCTTATTTCAGGAGTTGAGAAGTAAGACGGTATTTCATTAACTATTTCCGATATAGGTCTTTTATCTTTGGATAATATTTCCAACACTTTAATGCTTGCAAATATGGCATCATCATAACCATAGTAGTTATGCGCAAAAAACATATGTCCCGACATTTCACCTGCAAGCGGGGCATTTAACTCTTTCATTTTTGCTTTTATCAAAGAATGTCCTGCTTTCCACATAACGGGATTTCCGCCCAATGATTTTATATATTCCACTAATCCCTGCGAACATTTAACTTCAAATATTATGGATGAACCGGGCTTTTCTTTGAGGACATATTTTGCAAAAACACCCAGCAATTTATCTCCCCATATTACGTTACCCAACTCATCGACTACACCGATTCTATCACCGTCTCCATCATACCCGATTCCAAGGTCTGCTTTTGTTTCACGCACACGATTTACTAATTGTATCATATATTTTGGAACTGTCGGATCGGGCAAATGCGCAGGAAAATTCCCATCCGGGACACAATTTATGCATTCCACATCGCATTCTAATTCTTTGAAAATCTGCATAGTAATTGGGCCACAAGTACCATTTCCAGGGTCTATAACGAATTTACTTTTTGGTTTGACATCTATTTTTGTTTTAATTAAATCTATATAATCTTTTACCGGGCTGAAATTAGTTACCGTTCCTTTCAATATTGTTTCCTGTTTTTTGTGTTCCAGTTTTTCCATACATTTCCTGAGATTTTGGATTTCGTCTCCATAAATAGTTTCTTTCCCGATTAAAACTTTAAAACCATTATATTCTTTAGGATTATGACTGCCCGTAATCATAATTCCGCCGTCATAATTATACTTAAAGACAGAAAAATACAGCACAGGGGTCGGCACAACTCCTACGTCAGTGACGTCCAGATTTGAATCAATAAGACCTTTAATAAGAGATTTTGATATTCTATCCGAAGATAAACGAACATCCCGTCCTACGTTAACTTTGATTTTGGATTTCGTATTTGAGATTTTGGATTTTATGTATATGCCATAAGCGAGCCCTAAATCATAAACGACATCGTCAGTAAGTTCCGTATCCGCAAGTCCTCTTATATCATACGTTCTAAATATATCCGGGTTAAACATTTTACTCCTTTCTTTTATTTTTCAAATAATCCACCTGATGCGGGTTTTATTTTTTTACCAAGATGTTCGTAAGCAAGCGGGGTAGCGACTCTTCCCTTCGGGGTTCTTTTTATGAATCCCTGTTGTAAAAGATACGGTTCAAACATTTCTTCTATAGTTTGGGGGTCTTCGCCTATTGAGGCACCGATTGTCCCTAATCCTACAGGTCCACCCTGGTATTTATCTATTATAGTATTTAGTATTTTTTCATCCATTTCATCAAGCCCTCTTTCATCAACATTAAGTTGTGTAAGAGCATATCTTGTAAGTTCAAGGTTTATGGTCCCATCACCTTTTACCTGAGCATAGTCTCTTATTCTTTTCAACAATCTATTTGCGATTCTCGGTGTTCCTCTTGCCCTACGCGCAATTTCATAAGCGCTTGCTTTATCTATTGAAGTTTCCAAAAGTTTTGCAGTTCTCGTTACTATAAGTTCCAACTCTTCCGGTGAATAGAAATCCAGTCTGAAAGTAAGTTCAAATCTTGACCTCATTGGCGCGGATAAAAGTCCTGAGCGGGTTGTTGCACCGATTAAAGTAAACGGTGAAAGATTTAGTGTTACAGAACGTGCGTTTGCGCCCTGGTCAATCATAATTTCTATTCTATAATCTTCCATTGCGGGATAAAGGTATTCTTCCGCCTGTTTATCGAGTCTATGTATCTCATCAATAAAAAAAGTATCCTTAGATTTCAGACGTGTTAATATACCGGCAAGGTCGCCGATTCGTTCAATCACAGGTCCCGAAGTCGGTATAATGTCAACGCCTAATTCATTTGCTATTATGTAGGCAAGCGTAGTTTTCCCGAGTCCCGGCGGGCCAAAAAACAAAACATGGGTAAGCGGTTCATCGCGGGATTTGGCAGCCTGAATAAATATTGATAAGTTTTCTTTTAATCTTTCCTGCCCGACAAAATCTTCAAGTTTTTTAGGTCTTAAGGAAAACTCGACTTCCTCTTCACCTGCTATTCTCACGGGAGTAGTCAATCTTGAATCGAGTGTTTCTCCGCCCAAGTCAACGGGGATTGAATTAGTATTTTCTATTTTTTCGTCCATTTATTTAATTTTCACCAATTTTTTTATTAGTTTATAATCCGCCGATTTGACTTCTACAAAATAAATACCTGCAGGGCAGGTTTTAGGCGACCATACTAAACTTTTAGACGATTTATTTAATTTGTCAACTTTATATACAGTCCTACCACTTATATCATAAATCCGTAATTCTGTTTCTTTATCTTTCCCTTGTTGAGCAGGGCAAAATCCGCCTGAGGCGGAGTAACTGATTACTGTTGACTGAATAAACGGATTCGGATAAGTCTCTATTTTTGATATTTGATTTTTAATATTTGATTTTTCTTCTATCCCTATTGTATGAGTAAATTCAATTTCGATTGAATTTAGGATTGGCGTTAAATCAGAAGTTGGGGTAGCGAACTTAACCTGATACTGGATATATCCTTTATTGTCAAAGCTATACGGTATTGTATCCCCGGAATTATTTATACGAACAGAATCCACGCCATACATATCTTCCGTAGAATTTGTTCTTATCCAGACTTCCATAGTTCCGGTATTCAAAGATGCATCCCATGTAACGTGTCCGTAATCAACGCTATTCACGGAATCTGCTCTCAACACAGATGATTTAAACGAACCTGAAACAAAGTACCCTGCATTTGAAACTCTGCCGTTGCCCACTATTCCGGAATTAGAACCAACATATAAAAAGCCATTTGTAGTTTGTATTATGGAATATATTGCACTTATTGCAACATCTATTTGTTCGGAAGTCCAACTTGTGCCATTAGCGGATTTATACAAATATCCGCTTAAAGTTCCGGTTCCTGCATATATTATATTATTATCTCCCTTGAATAAAGAATAAACGGAATTTGCATAAGTCAGTTTTTGTGTTGTATCCCAGCTAACACCTTTGTTACTGCTTTTGAAAACTTTACCCGAATCAGGACCTGTTCCGGCATAAACAAAAGAATCGCTTATAGCAAGCGAAAAAACAACTCTATCTTTATGCGGGAACATTGTCGTATCAAAAACAAGCCCATCTGTAGATTTGAATACTCCTGAAATCGTATCTTTTTTAACAACTCTACTACCGCCTGCATAAAGATTATTTTCGGAATCTTCTACAATTTCCCATATTCGTATTCCATTGTTAACAGTTAGGGCTGTCCACACACTACCATCCGAGGATTTATAAATTTCTCCGTCTCCCGTTCCTGCATAGAATGTACCGTTTTTTGCAACAAGCAAAGCATTCACGGGTTTCGTTAAATTTGTAGAACTCCAGCTTGTAGTATATTTTAACAAACCGACATCAGTCCCTGCGTACAATATGTTATCTTGAATTATCAAACTATGCACCCAATTGCAGGAAGGTATTTCTATATCCGTCCAGTTATTTCCGTAATCCGTAGTTTTAAAAACAAACCCTTTAAGTGCTGCGCTATCACCACCAGCATAAAGCACACTATCGGATACATCCGTAAGAGCCCATATATTTGTGACGCCTTTAAGTTGTCCCGTATTTTGCCATCCATCTGGAGCATCAAGTAAAATACTTCCCGGGAGTCTTGAATAATTTATATTTTTTTTATTAAAAAATTTTGTAGTATCCGACCATAAAAGCTGTCCACTTCCGCCAGACCAATTAGTTTGAGACCACAAATTCAATGCAAGAAAATAAAAAATAATCATAGTAAGGATTCTTATAAAAACTTAACTAAATAGTTTTACCACCTATATCTTGCAGCCTGGTATATTTCTTTTGAGCTTGCTTGTATAAAGACAACAATGCTGCAGTTACTCGCATTACAACTTGCCCCAACAGTAAAAGCTCTTGTTTCGTCAAGTGAACCATTTGCCGGTATAGATACCGATTTTCCGGTTGGGTCGGGAAGCATATCCCGCACTACATTATAGAAAGTACTTCCCGAATAAGAAATATTAGTTTCAACAAGCACAACATACATAGTTCCGGTTATTGCAGCGCCCGTTGTATTCGTAATATGAACTTTAACAGTTCCGCTTTTCGAAGAAGCGTTGTAAGATGACCCACCGAGTCCGATTTTAAGAGAAATCGGGACAACTTTTCGAGTATTAAAATCGGTTCTATGAACAGTAGTAGGTGGTCCGACTCTTGGCACAATTCCATCGCATACAGTAGTGGGAGTACTATTCACGGAATAAAGGCTTCCTCTTGCAGTAACAGGGCCCGCAAAAGGAGCACCGGCATGGAAAGCAAGAACGATCAAGGAATCTTTTGCTTCGTTTTCCAAGGTATACAGCGCACTCGCTGTAGGAGGGCAGCTTGGTCAGCCTGTGCTAGTAAATTCTTCTATTAACACGGTTCTATAAGAAGCGCCTGTAGTTGTCGTTCCGGATCCATTACCATTGCCACCATTATTAGTGCTATTCAACGGGTCATACGGGTTATTTCTCGTCCTTTTACACCCTGCGGCACCAAAAACGATAAGTGGAATAAGAATCAAGTAACAGAATTTATTATTCATAAGTCCTCCTCGCACATAAAGCTATGCCGTTACCTTGAGGTTCAAAATATAATCCATATTTTTTTATTTTTTTATAATGTTTTTTTACGACTGCTGGTTTGGAGAGAAACATTGCATCCGCAACCGAATATGCGTATATACCTCCCATAAGGACAAAACTTGCTATACTCATTGTTCCGTAAGAATTTGATTTATTATAATGGCTGTCAAATTCCGCCGGTGTAGCGGTAGCCCCAAGTCCTTTATATTTACTGTATTCACTACTACTACTTACCATAAATATTAATCCCGAAAGTAACGTAACTGCTTCCCCGCCCATTATTCCGTAAGACTTAATTGTTTCACCCTTTTCTAACTGAGGCAAACCCGGAATAAACATTTTGCTATCGATTACCGATGCGGTAGAATTACTTTTTGCGAAACAGGAATTTGTCAAAACTCCTGATTGTGTGATAAGAATAGATATACAAAAAACATAAAATATTTTTGTGTTCATATTTTCCTTTCTAACACTTTCATAATATAGTATTTCCCTTTTAACGGTCTGTCAATATTTTTTGCATAAAAGAATTTTGCACTTCTATATTCAAAGTTTTCTGATGTATTCAGAGATGCGAAGCAAAAGCGGGGATTTTTTATTTTTAACGTTACCCGTTTATTGATATGTTTCTTCTTTTAAATGCCGGTATCCTCAAGTTTTCTTTTTCATTCAATCTTTTTTCTTCCTTTATTCCGCCTGCAATTAAAGTCACTTTTATTTCATCCGACAATTTTTCATCTACTCTTATTCCAAAAATTATATTAGTATCTACTTTTGTAGAATCTTTTATTACCGACAATATTTGTTGAAATTCCTGAGGTGTTATATTGTTTCCGCTTGTTATATTAAAAAGCACTCCGGTTGCTTTTTTTATTTGTTTTTCACTCAGGCTGGAAAAACTCAGGGCTTGTTTTACGGCTTTAAATGCCCTGTCTTCGCCTTTTGCTTTACCTATGCCTATATTTGTTTCTCCCCGTTCGCCTATTATGGAACATACATCTGCAAAATCTATATTTACCTGTCCAGGATATAAAATAATTTCGACAAGTTCCTGGATTAGTTGGGCTAAAACTTTATTAGCTTTTGTAAACAAGTTTTCTTTATATGAGTCTGCAAAAGGGAGTTTTATATCGGGAACATTTTCTTTTTTAATCGACTTTTCCATAGAAAAATCAGAAGTATTCATTGAAGAGAAAAGTTTATCATTTGGTATAGTAATCAACGCATCGGTATATCTTTTTAATTTACAAATACCTTCGTTTGCCTGTTGTTGTCTTACGTCACCTTCAAGATAAAAGGGTGTCGTTACTATCCCCACAACAAAAGCCCCTTCTTCTTTAGCTATCTGGGCAATTAAAGGGGATGCTCCCGTTCCGGTTCCTCCGCCCATACCACATATTATGAAGACTACATTTCTTTCATTATAAGGGCTATTCTGTATAACTTGTTTTGCAGCGGATATATTTATGCCTGGGTATCCACTCACAAGGGAAGGGAACTTTATAATTTCCTTTACGTCTTCATAATTTTCTTCCATAGCTTTTTTCCCGACATCCGGTTTACCACCGGATCCCAATCCACTTGTAAGTTTTATTCCTATTTGAACTTTATACATCGTCTTTGCGGTATTAAGGTCTTGTTTATCAGTATTTATAGTAACAAAATTGACTTCAGGCATATTATGGAAACTATTTCCTTTCATCATCAAGTTAACAGTTTTGCAGCCTGTTCCACCGATCCCGACAATCTTGATTCTACAATTATTATTAATTTCCGGGTGCACGGAAGGTTTTTCTATGAACAACTCTTCCTGGTTTTTAGGCGGCAAATCCGTTAATTTAAATCTCATTTTATTAGTTTATGTATTTCATTATTCTACAAGCCATTTCCTCATTTTTGAACCTGTTTTTTGGAACCAATTTGCTCCTTCAATTTTTCCCATTTTCTTTTCTTTAGACCTACTTGTTTTATCGCGGAAATCCTCTCCATTTTGCAAACCATAAAGTATAAGTCCAACTGCCGAAGTATAAGCAGGATCTTTTAAGGCATCGTTTAACCCTCTTATATTACAAGGAAACCCAACTCTTGCCGACATTTCAAAAATTCGTTGTGCCAAACCGTCTATTCCCGACATTTTTGCGGTGCCACCCGTAATTATGACCCCAGCAGGCGTAAAGTCCGCATAATCATTATAATTATTTTCCGTTATTTCTTTTATTTTCCTGTTAATTGAACCAAATATTTCTTCTACTCTCGGAGCTATAACTCTTACAAGTTCTTTTCTTTCTATATTTTTTGCCTGTCCATTTGGCAGGTTTCGTCCACCCGGTACGCCCACAACTACTGTTTTTAAAAGGTTTGTCAGGTTTATAGTTTCATCCGGTGTCATTTCCGAACGAGCCATTCCGTATTTTATTTTTAATTCTTCTGCTTCTCTTTTGGATATTCCAAAAGCAATTGCTATATCATTAGTTATATAATTTCCCCCAACATCAATACTAAAGACTTCTTTTATTTTACCGTCTGAAAATATTCCTACTTCGGTTGTTTCTTCTCCAATGTCTACCAATATATAACCGAGTCCCCGGTCTTCTGCTTCCAACACTCCATAAAAATTAGCAATTGTTTGCAAAACCAATCCTCTAATTCCAATTTTTGCACGTTCTGCGGATTTATAAATATTTTGCACGCCCATACTTGATCCGCTTACGATATATATTTCTGCTTCCAATCTATTCCCGGTCATTCCTATCGGATTTTTTATACCACTCTGTTCATCTATGATAAATTTCTGCGGGATTGTATATACTATTTCTCTACCGGGTGAGCTTTTTATTGCTTTTGCCTGTTCTTTTACTTCAATTACGGCTTTTCCGGTTATTTCTTTTCCCGGTGTTGAAATCGGTATCACGCCTCTTACGGTTTCTCCTTTTATATGAGACCCTCCAATGCCGATAAATAATTCATTTAATTTAACTCCTGCTTTTTTTTCTGCTTCCGAAACTACCGTCCTCATTCCCGATGCCATACCTTCCAAGTCAATTATCAAACCGTTATTCAGGGAAGAAGTTTCTATGCTTGCATCCCCTATAATTTCTAAAGCTTCTATCCCGGTCAATGCATTTTCTTTATCCGGATTAATCGGTATTTTTCCGACTAAACAGGTAATTTTAGAATTTCCAAAATCAATTCCTGCAATCAATTCTTCCTTCATTTTAGTTCCCCTATGTCAGAGATAGGAGTCCGCCTGAGGCGGATTTCTACCTACCCTATTATTTAATTAATTCCGGATTCTTAATAATTTCTTCCCCGAATTTATATATATCTCCTGCACCCACCGTAAACAGAGTATCTCCTTTTTTCAGATTTTTCTTACACCATTTCAACAAATCATCTTTACTTCTCATATAATACATATTTGAAAGTCCATATTGTTTTCCTGCATTTATAATGAGTTCGCTTGTTATTCCTTCAACGGGTTTTTCCCTTGCAGGGTATATAGGCATTATTGCTACCAAATCAGCATCTTTAAAACTCTGACCGAATCTTTCCGCCAATTTTTGTGTTCTTGAAAACAGGTGTGGCTGGAATATCACAATAACGCGTGAATCGAAAGTTTTTCGCGCTGCCGCCAGCGTTGTTTGTATTTCTGCGGGATGGTGAGCATAGTCATCCATTACGATAATTCCATTTACATTCCCTTTGAACTCAAATCTTCTCATAGGACATGCAAATTCCGCAACTGCCTCTTTAATTTTTGTCATAGGAATTTCCAACTCCATACCAACGGCAATTGCTCCGCAAGCATTGAGTATATTGTGAATTCCCGGCATAAAAAGAGTAAATTCTTCGGGAACGTTACCATTATACTGAATCGCAAATTTTGAAGGAGACATTTTGAATTCTTTTACCATATCAGGGCTAACCGCATTTCCAAGTTGATACTGTTTTATTTTTATATTGGCTTCCTGGTTAAATCCATAACTCACATATCTTTTTTTTATTTTTGAAAGTATAAGGTTTATATTTATATCGTCTTTACATATAATATTACATCCATAGAAAGGCACTAAATTAGCGAATTTTATGAATATTTTTCTTATTTCGTCCATATCTTTATAATTATCCAAGTGGTCTGCGTCAATATTTGTTATAACGTTAATAACAGGTGTAAGTTTAAGAAATAATTTATCGCTTTCATCGGCTTCGCATACAAGAAACTTCCCCTGTTTACTTAGTCTGACATTTGCGCCTATAGCTTTTAATTTTCCGCCCACGACTATAGTTGGGTCAAAACCTGCCACTTCAAGTATTTTTCCTACCATTGAAGTCGTCGTTGTTTTACCGTGTGTTCCGGCAATAGCAATTCCTTCTTTCATTCTCATGAGTTCCGCAAGGATTTCTATCCTTGGTATACACGGGATTCTTTTTCTTCGGGCTGCACGCACTTCCGGGTTATTATATTTTATGGCAGAAGAATATACTACTACGTCTGCTCCTTTTACGTTTTCTTTATTATGACCTTCAAAAATTTTAATTCCTATATTTGATAAACGCTCCGTTACTGCCGAAGTTGAATTGTCGGAGCCCGTTATTTCATAACCTTCATAATTTAATAATTCAGAAATTCCACTCATTCCTGCTCCCCCGATCCCTACAAAATGTATACGTTTTATGTGTCTAAACATAGGGTACCTCCTTTCTTTGTGCAATTTCAATTATTCTATCTGCTATTAAGGTTGCTGCATTACTTGTTTTTTCGACTTTTTGTTCACCATTTATTTTATTATGTTTATCGGCAATATACGTTTTTATTTCCCGGGCAAGTTTTTCAGGTGTAAGTTCCGGTTCCGGGATTATCCTTGCCAGACCACGTCTTTCAAGCAGTTTTGCATTTTTCATCTGGTGTTGTTGAGTCGCGTACGGGTATGGAATAAGTATTGCCGGGATATTAGTTGCCATTATTTCACCGATAGTCAATGCGCCTGACCGCGAAACCAGGATATTCGAATTCCCGTAAACGCTTCCCATATCGTTAATAAAACTTGATATATATACGTTATCGGGTTTATTCTCGTCATGATTAGTATTTCCGGTTTGCCATATAAATTGGAAATCTTTTCCCAAGAGTTCTACGGTTTTTGGAATAACTTTATTTATAGCCTGTGCTCCTCTGGAACCGCCGAAAATAAAAATCGTAATTTTATTTTCTTTCAAGCCAAAATCTTTTATATTTTTCGTACACACAGTAATTTCTTTTCTAACCGGGAATCCCCCGATATGGACTTTTTTTGAAGGCAGATTATCTTTTGCGCAAGGGAAAGCGGCCCATATTTCGTATACAAAGTTTGACAGCATTTTCGTCGTAAGTCCCGGAATAGAGTCTATTTCACTAATTATAGTTGGAATCCCCAACAAGGAAGCGATAAAAACGCAATTAAACGAGCCGAATCCTCCTGTTCCTATTACCCCATCAGGTTTTTCTTCCAGCAATATTTTCACTGCCTGAACTAAGGCTATTACTAAGAAAATCGGGAACATCAATTTAGCTTTCATTTTTTTCCCAAGCAGTGGTCTTTGCGATGTGCTTTTAAAACGGTATTTACCCGATATTATTTTCTTTTCCAATCCGATTTGCGAACCGACCAACAAAACGTCCACATTTTTTTCTATTAATTCATCGGCTATTGCGAGCGCGGTACATATATGTCCGCCGGTTCCGCCCGTTGCAACTATTATTTTTATTTTATTTTCTTCTTTCATCTTTTTTTCTATTACAACTCCTTGGCATAGCCCTTAGGAGATGTTATCCAGCTCAGCTGGGCTTTTCGCTCTTTACTGTCATTTCCTGTTCATCCTCTTTATGAAGACTTACATTCAAAAGTATTCCAACACTTATCAAACTTGCCAATAAGTTTGACCCCCCGAATGATATAAACGGCAGCGGAACGCCTGTTGTCGGTAAAATTCCGCAAGCTACGCATATATGAACCATTGCCGATATGAACAACAAAAAGCTTATACCTACCGCCAGAAGGTGTCCCATTCCATCCGGCGCACCCCATGCAATTCTTATACCTTTCAGAAATAACAATAAAAACATTATGCACACAAAAGAGCCTCCTAGTAACCCGGCTTCTTCCGATATTATTGAGAATATGAAATCGGTATGCGGATAAGGCAGAAATAGAAGTTTTGCTTTTCCTTCTCCAAGACCTTTTCCAAGAAATCCTCCTGCGCCTATACCGTACAACGACTGCTGTAACTGGTAATTAATAGGTTGTTTTATTTCTCCCGGAGCTTTTGCCGTATCGTTCGTTTTGTTGGGACCGTTTCTATTTTCATCCTGTATCGCCACGTATTTAGTTACTCTTGCTCTCGCGTATGCAAATTTCGGAGAACTCATAAAACTTACGACTCCCAGACTTCCAATCAAAGCCACCGGCGCCAGCAAATAAACAATTTTTACTCCACCCATAAATAACATTACAAAACAGGTCATAAATATTACGGATAATATTCCGAAAGACGGTTCCAGTGCTATCAAAACGCCTACGCCTGCAATCACTCCAAATAAAGGCAAAAGAGTCTTTTTGAAATCGTTAACATCTCTTTTTGACAAGAAATCCGCAATAAATATTATAAGGGCAATCTTCACGAATTCCGACGGCTGAATTGATATGCCCGCTATTTTTATCCACCTGTGCACACCATTTATTTTTGGTCCCCAGATAAGGACCGCGATAAGGAAACATACCGTTACTCCCAGGAAACCCCAAGATATTTTTCCCAACAAATGATAATCCGTTTTTAGCAAAACAATGCACAATATAATTCCAACAAGCAGCGGTATAAGTTGCTTTCGCAAGAACACCAGACTGGTTATCTGATTATTTTTGCCGCCGTTTTTAACCTGTTCGCTTATAAAAACAAATACCGAACTCGAGTACACCATCACTATTCCTATAGCCAGAAGTATCCCGACCATAATAACTATGTCACTATTTGCTCTTCTTATATGATGCATTTCAATTTTTTAAATATGCCCTTACTTTCTGTCTGAAATCTTCTCCTCTTGCGCTGTAATCCCTGTACCAGTCAAACGAAGCAAATCCCGGCGACAATATTATTACGTCTCCTTTTTGTGCATTAGAAAAAGCCGTTTCCACTGCAGATTCCATATTCTCAGCTTCTTTATGTTTTACGGTTAATCCTTTTGACAATCTCTTTGCAGCCTCTCCGATCAAGACACAAAATTTTGTATTTTTATTCATCGCTTCTACCATTTTTATCGTAGAAAAATTTTTCTCTTTTCCGCCGGCTATTAAAATCGTTCCGTTTTTCCCGGTGTTACCTAAACTATTTAACACCTCTATAAACGCCGCAGGATTGGTACACATCGAATTATTTATTATTTTTATTCCGCCATAAGTATCTACTTCTTCCATTCTGTTTGAAACCCCTTTAAATGCTTTCAGTCCTTTTATGATGTGTACCCTGCCTATTCCAAGCGCTTTTGCCGCAAGAATAGCCGCAAGATAATCTTCCATCAAACAACCCCATCTTATATTCAAGGTTTTTGTATTAAATTTTTCCACCGCTCTGCTGCTTTTGCCCGTGTTACATATTATGTCGTTTCCTTCTACCCATATATCGGGTGACAAAACTGATGAAGAAGTTCTTTTATACACGGTAGAAAAATATAATTTCCGTGATTTCAATTTTAATTCCCTCATACTCTTATCATCAAAATTCAATATCGCAAAATCATCTTCTGTTTGGTTCATAAACAATCTTAGTTTTGCTTTTTTGTATTCGCCGACATTCTTGTACCGGTTCAAGTGGTCGGCAGTAACATTTAGAAGTACACCCACTTTAGGATGAAATTCTTTTATGCCTTCAAGCTGGAAACTACTTATTTCTATCACTGGAATAAAGTTTTGGCTCCCGTACAAGTTCACCATCTCGGTAAAAGCCGTTCCCGTATTCCCGCAAACAACGCTATTTTTCTTTGTCTCTTTTAAAATATTATTTATCAGGTGCACCGTCGTTGTTTTTCCGTTCGTCCCGGTTACACCTATTATTTCCTTTTGTTCCCCATCCCGGCAAAAGGACTCATACGCGAATTCCAACTCCCCTACTAGTGGAATTCTTTTCTTTTGTGCCTTTTTAAAAATAGGAAGACTCAAAGGAACCCCGGGAGAAACTATAATCATATCCTGTTCGAGCAGTTTTTCGCTATTAACGCCAAACTTTCCATTGATATCTATTGTTTTTCCAATAAATTCCGGAAGCCGCACCAATTCGGATAAAAACGTTTCGAATTTATCCCTTACTTCGGCAGAAGAATCATTAACAAAAACTTTTACATCTTCTTTTAACAAAGCTTTCGCGCATGCCATACCGCTTCTCTGAAACCCTACAATCCCGACTTTCTTCATTTCTTTTTTCTTTTTCATCTTTATTCCCTTCTTTTTTCCCTTACTTAACTTATAAGAAGCTCTTTCCGCTTTTGGCGGATTAGAGATTCTTATCCAGCATCGCTGGACTTAACCTACTCAACTCACTTAACTTTCTGTATTTTTCCTTATCTTATTTTCAGTGTAGACAAACAAACGACAAGGAACAATATTCCGATAATCCAAAACCTGACTACTATTTTATTTTCGGGTAGACCTTTTTTCTCGTAATGATGATGAATTGGCGCCATGCGGAACAATCGTTTCCCGTGTGTTCGTTTGAAATAAGCAATCTGTAAAATAACGGACATTGTTTCGATGGCATATGGTCCGCAAGCCAATAAAAGCAAAACTTCCTGTTTTATAAGCACTGCCGCCACTCCGATAATACCGCCCAGCATAAGCGCTCCGGTATCTCCCATAATAATTTGCGCCGGCGACGTATTATACCACAAAAATCCGAGCGCCGCACCGGCAGCCCCGGCAAGAAAAACGGTTATTTCACCTGCACCCGGTATATGAATGATTCCAAGATATTGAGAAAAATTTAAATTTCCTACTGCATAAGCAAGAACAAGAAACGCAAATATGGCTTCCGCGCCTAAACCGATTGCAAGCCCGTCAAGTCCATCCGTTAAGTTGGTAGCGTTTGTCACGGCTATTAAAACAATCACTACAAAAGGAATATAAAACCAATCAAGATATACAAACCAATTCTTCAAAAACAGTACCGTCGTATACGATCTAAAACTAAGATCCTTAGGGAAAAAGTAAACATATGCGCCAACTAATAACCCGATAATTATTTGAGGTAAAAATTTCTGGAGTTTAGAAATACCTTTATGTAATTTTATTTTTCTCATATCGTCAACTACGCCTATAGCGCCAAAAGCAAGAGAAGAAATCAGAATGACCCATACAAATGGTTCTTTCAAATCGCACCACAACAAAGCCGATACGGAAACGGCAAACATCAAAAGCAGTCCTCCCATAGTAGGAATATGAGTTTTTGTTTCCTGACTTTTTATTCCTTTTTCTCTCACCTGGGCAAGGATTTTTCGCTTGGTAAGCCACCTGATTACATATTTCCCGCAAATCAAAGAAATCAACAACCCTGTTGCGCCTGCATAAGCGGCACGGAAAGTTATGTACTTAAACAGATGAAAGAAAAAATATTTTGTATGTAACGGATACAACAAATCGTATAACATTTTTACTCCTTATTTTAATTCATTACATTTATAAGCTCGACACAATTTTAGACATTCTCATTGCATTGGACCCTTTAATTAGCACTATATCGCCTTTCTCCAGGAACTTTTTTACGAACGGAATCACTTCCTCCGAAGACCTGAAAGAAAACTTTTTTCTCGCATAAATATCTTCAATATAGTATTTCGCCAATTTTCCCACGCCAATGATTATATCTATATGTTTTTCTTTAAGAAAAACACCCACATCCATATGAAACTGTTCGCTCTTTTTCCCGAGTTCCAGCATATCTCCAAGAATAGCTACAGTTCTGCTTTTACCTGTTTTCTTTGTTTTCATATCAGCTTGCGCTTTTAAAACGCACAACTCTTCTATAGCAGCACGCATTGAAAAAGGATTCGCATTGTAAGTGCTGTCTATAATGCGTATTCCTTTTTTATCAATCAATTCGTCCCTGTGTTCCATCGCCTCGACATTTCTCAATGCTTCCGACATATCTTTCAATGGAACATCAAAATAAATTCCCGCGCTGATTGCCGCAAGCGCATTATAAACGTTATGAATACCTATAAGCGGTATCTTAAATTTAGTTCCGTCTACCTTGAAACTTATCCCGTCCTTCAGGTCAACGTCTTTCGCCGTCAAGTCCAAATCCGCACCTTTTATTCCGAACTTAAATTTTTTCTGTATAAGAGGATACGGAAGTTTTATCGTCCTGAGCAATGCATCTTCCCCGTTTATTATTGCTATACGTGCACTATGCAAAAGCTCGGATTTTTCTTTCAGTACGCCTTCAAGGGTTCTAAACGCTTCCAGGTGGCAGGCGCCGATATTAGTAATGATACCTGCTCCCGGGTTTGCGATTTCCGATAATCTTTTTATTTCACCTTTACGGTTTGCTCCAATCTCAAGTACACACATACTATGTTCGCTCGTAAGGTTAAACAAAGTTAACGGCACGCCGGTAAGACTATTGTAACTGCTTTTATTTTTTAATACGTTATATTTCGCCGAGAGACAGGTAGCGGTTAATTCTTTTGTAGTTGTTTTCCCGGTTGACCCGGTTATGCCAACTACGGGCATCTTAAATTTTTTTCTGTAATATGCACCTAAGTCTCCCAAAGCTTTTAAGGTGTCTTGAACAACTATTATTTTAAGATTTATTTGTTGAAACTCGTTTTTTATTTCCCTGATATCGGATAAAGTCTTTTTTACTTTTCCTCTTTCTATAAATAATGCGGATACTTTTTTCCTGACCACATCTTTTACGAAAGAATTCCCGTCAACTTTTTTCCCTTTTATTGCTACGAACAATTCTCCTTCTTTTACCACTCTTGAATCTATCGAAACTCCTTCAATAAACTTATTTTCTTTTAATATCAACAACCGCTTGTTTTTTGCGTTACAAATATACTCCGATATGTTCAACAAATTTCCTCTAACGCCTATCTCAATTTCTTTAACGTTTAGTTTTTCCATCTCTTTTTTATTCTCCT
Source organism: bacterium (assembly GCA_028688815.1). Lineage (GTDB taxonomy): Bacteria > Hydrothermota > UBA3073 > JACQXS01 > JAQTXJ01 > JAQTXJ01. The sequence goes on from JAQTXJ010000010.1 coordinate 37,996, forward strand.
CCTTATCCTCTTTTTCTCTTAGGAGCACGTGCTCCTGACTACCCCTTTAGCAATAAATCCAAATTACAAAATTCAAATACTCTCAAATCAAGCTCAAATTCCAAAAAACATTCAAACATTTAAACTATCTTCCTCCTCACTTTCCTTTTCTGACCACTGTCTACTGACCACTGCTCACTGTCCCTTTTTTTCCATTCAGCGCTTCTTTAATTACGGCTTTTTCGTCCCACGGCATTTTGAGTTCCCCCAGAAGCTGGTAATTTTCGTGCCCTTTCCCGACTACCATTATGACATCTTCCGGGGACGAGCGTTCTACTGCATGTTTTATTGCCGCTTCCCTATCAAGTATGACTTCGTAATTACATTTATTTATTCCCGAAATTATATCCTCGACTATTTTTTTAGGGTCCTCGCTTCTCGGGTTATCTGTTGTCAATATTACGTAATCCGCATTTTCCGACGCTACGTTTCCCATCAACGGCCTTTTCCCGTGGTCCCTGTCGCCTCCGCATCCGAAAATGCATATAAGCCTGCCCACCGTTATCACTCTTGCCGAGCGTAAAGCCGCTTCCAGCGCCCCGGGCGTATGCGCATAATCTATTATCACACGATTAATTATGTCAAACCTTCCCGGCACTACTTTTAAATTTTTTATTCCTTCTTGGATTACGTCAAAACTTATTCCGTCAGCAAACGCGCAAGTCGTAACAAGCAATATGTTCATAAGATTATGCGGTCCTACAAGCGGAGAATATATCGTTCCTTCGCCTTTTCCGTTTACCGGGAAGCCTTTTGGGATATCCCATCTTATTTTTACTTCAAGCCCGTTCAAATCAGCTTTCAGGATTTCTCCCCAAACGTTATAATTCTGGACACCCATCCCGTAACTCAATACTTTTGCTTCGGTTTGCGTGATGTACTGTTTAAAAATGGAACTATCTTTATTCAAAACTGCTATTTTATCTTTTTTTAATTCTTTAAATAATTTTAATTTCGCTTCGGCGTATTTCTCCACCGTTTCATGAAAATCAAGGTGGTCCCTTTCGAGAGTCGTAAACCCGGCAACGTCAAAATCCATCCCGTATACTCTGTTCAATTCGAGCGAATGCGAAGAAACTTCCATAACGCAAACTTTTATTTTTTCTTCCACGAAATCTGCCAGAACGCTTTGCAATTCAGGAGCTTCCGGCGTAGTGTTGTGCGCTTCCATTTCTTCTTTCCCGCCGGTATACTTTATCGTTCCTATCAATCCCGTTTTCAAACCCGCCGCTTCATATATGGATTTCAAAAGAAACGTAGACGTCGTTTTTCCATAAGTCCCGGTTATTCCCACCATCTTTAATTTCTTTGCGGGATAGTCATAAAATTCGCCTGACAATAAGGCTAAAGCTTTACGTCCGTCTTTTACGGGTATTGTTTCCACACCTTCAAACGGTTTAAATGATTTCGGGAGAGGTTCTTCCACGACTAAAACTTTAGCGCCTTTTTCTACTGCAGACTCTATATGTTCAAATGAACTGTTGCTTACGGTTTCCCCGATCTTAAACCCCCTGTATGCAACAAAAATATAATCTTTATTTACTTTACGGGAATCATAAGCGATTCCTTTTATATCAAGTTTTGACAACTTAGTCATTAGTTCAAGAGACACCGGTTCTGCAAGTCCTTCGGAAACCAAGTTTTTTATCAATCTATCTCCTCTCATCTTTATTTTTTCTCTTTACTGACCACTCTCCACTATCTATCTCCCTGCTTCCGTCAATTTCAATGTATTTTTCTTTTTAAAAAACGGGACCTGGTTATTCCCCGGCGCATCTTTTTTCATTGCCATGTTTTGATTTCCCAAAACCAGACTCGAATCAAAGAAGCACTGGTATTGTTTTAACTTTACAATATTTGTCACTATTTCTTTAATAACCGGCCCGCACACCTGGCTGCTCAAACACATTCCTTGTGGTTCATTGATTACGCATGCAACGAGAATTTCCGGATTATCCGCAGGAAAAAAAGTTATAAAACTTGCGATATATGCATCTTTATATCTTCCGTTAACAGCTTTTTGGGCTGTTCCCGTTTTACCTGCCATTTTCAAACCGGGAACTCTTGCGCTCATCCCGGAGCCGTATTCAATTACCCCGCACAAAAGGGAATTTACTATTTGCGCATCCGCGGGACTCAACACCCTTCTCACCACTATAGGACTCGATTCATATATTGTTTCGCCTTCGGAAGAAATTATTTTTTTCACTATAATCGGCCTTAAAAGTTCTCCTTTGTTTGCAACTGCCTGATAAGCAAGAGCAAGCTGGAGCAAATTACAACTCATCCCCTGTCCAAAAGATATGTTTGCAAAACCAAGCGTTGACCATCTGTCCGGGGTAGTTAACCTGCCGGGAGCTTCACCGGGCAATGGAATGCCTGTCGGCGTGCCAAACCCGAAAAGTCGTGAGCCAACGTAAAAGTTATCTTTTCCTATGCGTGGCGTAAGTCTCACAAACGCTACATTGCTTGACTGCCACACGGCTTGCGAGAACGTAAACTCATCGTGTTTATGAACGTCATGAATAGTATGGTTTCCTATTGTTATTTGAGCGCTCCCGTCTTCCACGATATCCTGCAATCCCACAAGTTTGCCTTTCATTAACAGAGAAATCGGGACAACCTTAAAGCTGCTTCCCGGTTCAAACTGGTCTTGTATAACCGAATTATTCCATTCTTTAAACCTACGCCATTCCGTAGGATTACAAGACGGGACAGTTGCCATAGCAAGGATTTCTCCTGTTTTACATTCGATTACTACACCGCTTCCTTCTTTGGCGTTTAACTCTCTCAGCCTGTTCATTAAAGCCGTTTCAACTATGGCTTCTATGTCGGTATCTATGGTCAGAACTATATCGTTTGCGGATTTCATAGGTTTCATCGGGAGTCCTGGATAAGGATAAAGTTTCCCGTAAGGAGTTTTAGCCAGTGTCAACCATCCGGGAGTTCCGCTCAACACGTGTTCAAATTCGTATTCCACGCCTTCAAGTCCCATACCATCTTTTCCTATGAAGCCGATTGTATTCCCGCAAAGTTCATGCAGCGGGTATATGCGTTTTTTACCTATGGTAAGCGCAAATACCCTGTATTCGCGGTCATATATTTTTCCCCTCGTGGGAATTGTTTTTATTCTTTTTTCGGATTGCTCTTTCACGCGGGTCTCGATACCCGTATACCGGACAATTTGCAAGTTTATAAGTTTGACAATAATAAATATCTGCAGAGCAAAACATAACAATACCAATGTAGCAATTCTGCCTATAGGAAAATCTTTATCCGAAAATTTTTTACCCATTATTTTAGTTTTTCTTTTTCAACTCTAATTCTTATTTATTTAGTGCAATTTCGTGTCTTCGTGTTTTTGCGGCAAGTTTTCGTTTTTTCTGTGTTCTGTTTTCGCTTTTTCCGTTTTTTGTTTCTGGACTTTATTTTTCGTTTCTTTTACTACGGGTGTCTCCGCGGTTTTCGCTTCAATCTTCTGCGTTTGCAAAGATGCCAAACTATCCGCTTCAATTGGATTCGAATTAACTATCCTGTCATATCTTGCAAGATTAACTTCTTTTGCGCGAAGGTTATCCAATTCTTCTCCTATGTTTTTAAGCGCCCTGTTTTCCCTGTCCAGTTGAAAAGTCAACCCCACCGTAGAAAAATACTCTATCAGATAAAGTATTCCGACCACAAAAACTCCTATTACAAACAGGCTTATTCTTTTTATGCCGATTTTTTTTACATTTATGATATTCCCGATATCTTCAACTTTGACATTTCTCGCATCAAACTTTATCTTCTTTCTTCTACCCATTTTATTTTACTTTGAAATATAGGATATAAGGTAGGATCAAGTGATCCTACCTACCCAATTCTTTTCTTTGCGTCTTTGCGCGAGATATTATGTTTTTTGTTTGTTCTTTTTTTATCTGTTTTTCTATCATTATTTTGTTCTCTGCGTTTATCTCTGCCTGCCGTTGTTTTTGGCAGGTGTGTCTCCAAAACTCCTCTCGTCGCCGGGTCTCTCTCTTCCCCAATTTCCGTCTTTATATTTTCTTCGTTCTCGCATTCCTTTTTCTCTGAGTCTTTCTTTTTCGCCTTCTTCGATTCGTTCGGCGCATCTCATTTTTGCGCTTCTTGCGCGGTGATTATTTTCGATTTCAAAATTCGTAGGCACGACAGCTCTATGTGTAACTTCCCGTAATTCCTGTGAAGTCCTGAAGTATCTTTTTATGATACGGTCTTCGAGTGAATGATACGCAATGGTGCAGATTCTTCCTCTCGTTTTCAGCAGTTTTGTTGCATCTTCGAGGGCTTTGGAAAGGGAATTAAGTTCGTCGTTCATAAATATTCTCAAAGCCTGGAAAACTCTTCCGAGTGTTTTGCTTCTGCCTTTCCATGGGGTAATGCTCGCGATAATGTCTCTGAGTTCCATCGTAGTTTTGGGTTTACTTTCTATGACAAGTCTTGCGATACGGCGCGCGAGGTATTCTTCTCCGTATTCTTTGAGAATAAACTCGAGGTCATCGACTTTGAGTTTTTCCAGCATTTTATAGCAGGGGAGTCCGCTTTCTCGGTTAAAACGCATATCGATTGGAGAGTCGAACCTGTGGCTAAAGCCGCGGTCCGGGGTATCTATATGAAAACTGGAAAGTCCGAGGTCAAAAAGAATACCGTCTACTTTTTCGGGGATAATACTACCTATTTCTTTGAAGTTCGACCATAAGAAATTTATATTTGGGTTAAAAGATGTAAGATTTTTCTTTGCCAGTTCCATTGATTCGCAATCGGCGTCAATGGCATATATTTTTATATCCTTGCAAGCATTAAACAATGCAAGGGTATGTCCGCCCAACCCGAGAGTGCAATCAACATAAACGCCCCCGGTTTTGGGTCTTAAAAACGCAACTACTTCTTTTTCAAGAACGGGTATATGCGTTCCTGGTGTTAATGTTTTTTCATCCATATTTTTTAGTTGGACTTTCCCGCTTTGCTGGATTAGACCAACTTTAGAAACTCTTTCCGCCTCTGGCGGATTAGAGCTTCTTATCCTGCTTGCTGGATATCCAGCTCAACTGAACTTTCTAAATCTAAAAATGCTTTTTCATATTGATTTTCTAAGCAGATTTCTCTGCTTTTTTATTGTTCCTTATTCGGATAAAAAGAGCAAACTACAAATTCAAGTCCGGCAGTCCCTTTATGTATGTTGGTTCTGCCTCGCCTTCGGCTTCATAAACTTTACTGTCCCATATTTCTATTCTATTAATTACTCCGATAATAGTCACTTCTTTATTGATTCCGGCGAATTCCAGGAGATATTTCGGAACCATAATTCTGCCCTGGGAATCGAGTTTCACCTCGCGGGCATTTGCAGTAAACCATCTCACCCCGCGACGGGTCATCGCATCACTTGTAGGATACTGACGAAGTTTTGACTCGACTTTGAGCCATTCATCAAGGGGATACAGAACAAGACACTTATCAAACCACTTGGTCACCACAAAGCTCCCTTTGGCTTTTGTCGACAAACCTCTCCTAAAGTCAGCAGGGATGAACAATCTCCCCTTATCACCTAGGTTATATTCGTACTTACCTCTATACACCCTTACCCCACTTTAAACCACTTTTCACCACTTATACACTATAACTGGTATAATAATTAGTGTTTGTCAAGTGGAAAAATGATGTTTCGCAAAAAAATATTTTGGGGACAAAAAAATGGGGAATTTTTAACCGCGGATAAACGCAGAAAAATGCAGATAAAACAAGAAGTTTAGAGTAACAAAACGAACTCCGAAAAAAGAACAGAATTTTATCCACAAATGGACGCGAATGAACTCGAATTAACAAAAAAGCCTTAGGGTAAAAAACGAACTACAAAATTATTAGCCACGGACAACAGAAACGGATTTCCACGGATAGAGAATAGTAATTTGATAGTATTTGGATTTTGAGCTTGATTTGGCATTTGAGTTTTGAAATTTGAACTTCTTATTTTTTTCCTGGAAATCTGCGTATATCTGCGTCCAAAAAATTTCTGACCACTGGTCACTGGCCACTGATCACCATGTACACTTTCTTTAATTTCCTGTCGTTTTGCCTATCTTCCGCCCGGACCAAAGATTTCCTTAAAAGCACTTGACAATTAACCCAAAAAGATTCACATAATATTATTATTAAATTTAAAAAAGGAGACAAAATGAGAAAACGTTTTTTGAGCTTATGTTTAGTTTTAAGCGCATCGTTATTATTTGCTAATGGCAACATCGGGAAAGCATTTTTTAGTGGTCCTATGACCGGGGAAAATTCCTCCTCTATATGCGGGGAAAAAGAATCCATCGTTCCGACCGCCGACGAGATAAAGTTGGACAGTCTTGTAAACGCAGCAAGACAAAACCCGTCAAGTGTCGGATGGGGTTCGTATTCGGCAGTTCCGCCGTTAAAGGCAAACATAAACTTATGGAAAGCGAGTATTTTTCATTCCCAGGAAATGGTAGACAGCGGATACTTCAAGCATGATTCTTATCGTTCGGGCGGGACGGCTATGTATGAATCCTGCCGTGTCCGTATTATGACGAGATTTGCATACACTCCGGACCCCGGCGGCGGTATCGGAGAAAACATTGCCGGAAACTACACGGTTGAACTTGCGTTCCAGGCGTGGTTAACTTCCACGGGTCACAGGAACAACATTTTCAGCGCGAACTACACTGAACACGGAATCGGTATTGTTGACGGCGGACCTTATGGAAAGATGTTCACGCACGATTTCGGAAAAAGAAGCATCGTGTATGACCTTACTGCAGCGGTTGCGGATATTTCGTTTACTCCTAACAGCCCGCAGGTTGGCAACATAGTGCAGATTACGGCAGCAATTCACGAACTGCAAAAGACTCATGCGTTCCCGGTAATCGTGGAGTTCTGGGACGGAAATCCGTCTGCGAGCGGGACATTAATCGGAACGGATAAAGTTGACGCGATAATCGGGTACAACAGCACGGAGAACGCTGTAGTTTCGTGGAACACGACAGGCAAAGAACCGGGTAGTCACGACATATGGGTAAAAATAGACCCTGCGAACAAATTCACGGAAACCAATGAAGGCAACAACAGCGCCTCGAAAAGCATATCTCTCGGGCAGGGGGCGGAAGAATCAAAAACAAATTCCAGGTTTAGTCTTTCGGTAGTTTCGGATAATGATATAAACATTTCTTATTCGTTGGACTTTACGGACAGGTGTTTGTTAAGGGTTTATGACTGCTGTGGGAATTTGGTGACAACGTTAGTAAACGGAAAACAGGAAGCGGGTATTTATAAGGTAGACTGGAACAAGATGGATTTACGGGGAAAGAAAGTTCCCGCGGGGATATATTTCTGTAATCTCGTGGCCGGGAGCCGTGAACTGACGAAGAAAGTAATAGTGGTGAAGTAGACGGAACAACCTGTTTGAACGTTTGCATGTTTGATAGTTTGAACGTTAAAAAACAACGAAAAAAAAAGAAGTTTAGCCACGGATAACGGACACGGATTTCCACGGATAGAGAATAGTAATTTGATAGTATTTGGATTTTGAGCTTGATTTGGCATTTGAGTTTTGAAATTTGAACTTCTTATTTTTATCCTGTTCATCTGCGAAAATCTGCGTCCAAAAAATTTTTGTCCACTGTCTACACTATTTTTTAATTGACTATCCGTTTACGCCCTATAAACTCCATTACGACAAATGAAGAAGATTTTTCCTTTTCTAATAATATTCGTATGTATGATAAGTTTTTCGTGTGCGCGGTACGAAAGCAAGTTACTCGTGCATCAAACAAAATCATGCGTAGCGACGGTAGTTATATGTGATTCCGAAGGAAAGAAAATCAAACAGGGGAGCGGTTTTTTCATAGATGATTTGGGAGGGCTTGCGACTTCTGCCTATCTTATACGTGGCGCTTCAAAGATTCGGGTTTACGCAGGTGATACAAAAGGAAAGTTTTTAACTGCGCGGGTGATTAATCCTTATTTACGCAACGGCATATCGGTTTTGCAGTTACCCGGGAAATGGGGCACTTCTGTGAGGTTTGATTTTACTTATATTCCGACTATCGGGGACAAAGTCGTGGCGATTGGGATGCGGGGAAATGGGCAAAGCGCGTCTGAAGGCGTGATAGTAGGTTTCAAGGATTTTCAAGGAAAGAAATACATTGAGTTCAGCGGGGTAGTATCCGAAGAAAGCACCGGCGCTCCGTTATTAAATATGGAAGGGAAAGTAATCGGGGTAGTTGATTGTGAAATGAATTCTATTTCAAAATCAGAAAAATCCTCCTTCGCGTTGAAGTTCCATAAGTAAGTGATACGAAACAAAGAACAAAAATTCACAGAACAAAAAGGCGCTGAGCACGCAGAGAAAAAGGAACAAATAAAGCTTTAGAGTTAAAAAAGAGATAACCACAAAGAAGGAACAATAAAGAAACAGACAAC
>JAQTXJ010000078.1:0-1787 GCA_028688815.1 bacterium
CATCTCTCCGTTAACTTTTACCCTATTTTTTCCCAATTGTCGCTAACTGCGAACACTAAACCAACTATACCCTCTAAACTATCTAATCTTTTTTTTACTTTTTTTGAATCTTTTTTGCCCACCACTGCATCTAATGAAAAAGAGTAGCATGTCCCACTGGGACACATCCGCCTCCGGCGGAAAAACATCCTACTCTGTCTTACGCAAAATTTCAATAATTCTATTCATATACTTTACTCAATTTGTGATAGGTAGTTACTATTTCTTGTTTAATTTGGACTTGGAACTTTGGATTTGATTTGAGAGTATTTGGATTTTGACATTTGGATTTATTAGCAACCTTTTATCTTAGTTATACAAAGGAGGTAAAAAGTATGATACTTACACGTCCAACCCCGTGGTTAGTTGGACTTTAGTTACGACGAAGGAGAAACTTTAGTCCAACTTATCCAGCTCAGCTGAGGGGTGAACATAAACTTTAACGAAAAACATTATGTGTCAGGATACAAACAAAGGAGGCAAGAAGATGATTTTAACACGTCCAACCCCGTGGGGTTAGTTAGACTTCGCGACGTAGGAGCATTATAGTCAAGCTCTTTCCAGCTATGCTGGATTAGAGATTGCTATCCCGCTAGCGGGAGTCTAACTTATCCAGTAGAAGACCCTTGAAACTTTAGTTTTTAGGGGATTCTATCCAGCCCTCTGGGCAAAGCTGGGTTGCACAATATATTATAAACTTTAACGAAAAACATCGTGTATCACGATACAAAAAAGAGGAGGTAAAAAGTATGATACTTACACGTCCAACCCCGTGGGGAATAATTACCGGCAAACTTTCCACTACCCCCGAACAAGCTAAACGAATGTTCGGTTTTGAACAGGACCCCGATGCAAAAGGAATTATAATCAGACGCCAAAAATCAAAAGAAGGAAAATTTCACCTCGTCGTATGTAACTTCAAACCTAAAGCTACGTTCTCTCCGAAACAAACGAAAATCCGTCAGGTAGTTGCCGTGCTTTCAAATATAGTAAGACAGGAAAGGAATACTTTGATTAATTCGGTTATCTGGAGACCTAATAAACCGACAAGATGCCCGCATAATATGTTTACTGCCGAAAATATTTCACGAATAGGAAGCGAACAAAACTGGGAAAATATGATAATAACAAGAGGTCCTCTTTTCCCGCCCACTATCAACAAAGCATATTATGACCCGGAAAGACATATGATATCCATCCCGGGAATGGAGCCGGATATCGGAGTCGGCGTATTCGATACCACAACTTACAAATTCTTTTTGTTCACCCCGCCCAATTCCGAAGAAATATTTGTAAGGGAACTCTCGTCCACTCCAATACTCCATCTTTATAAAAAAACGGATGGAAAATATTCCAAATCCATTCCCCTAATCCCGGAGATAAAATCTATCTTATGAAAAATCTACTCCTAACTCATTCAAAATGTACCGAGCCTTTGGAGGAAAACTTTCCGTTCTCCTCTGTGTCCTCCATTTTCTGTTTGTTTTTTATCCGTTACAATGAATTGCTATTTATTTTTTATTTTTCTCTGTGTGCTCTGTGGTTGAATTTTTGTTTTTTCGTACTCTAGTGCTTTCTTGGCGAATTAGTAGGTGTTTAATTTTTCGTATTCTTAATTTTTGATTTTTAATTTTTAATATTTAATTTTTAGAAGCCCTTTGGCGACAGCCATTAGGGATTCTTATCCAGCTCTGCTGGAGATTTAAAGGAGGCAAAATGGCAATATATATGAGTTCATCTTGGGGAGA
>JAQTXJ010000078.1:1887-10345 GCA_028688815.1 bacterium
TCGGCAAACATATGGGTACTGAAAAAGCCGTATTGGAAGCCGGAACCGATGAATCAAAAAGAGAAGAAATTACTATTCGTCAGTTTAACCAGACTCATATCGCAATGACTCCTGTGAGCATTATCGCTTATAAATACTGCAAACATCTAATGTTCAAAGTCTGGGAACCGCTTGCAAGAAACTGCCCTCTTACCGGGGCGAACTTATTTACAAAACGAAATGTTGCCCCACTGTGCGATTCCCTTCCCGATAAAACAAAATTCTATTCCCAAACTAATGTGCCTGACCTGTCAAAAATTATGCTTACCGAAGGAAGATTAGAATCTGCCGACATAACTTCGGCAAGCTATTCTCAACAAAATTGTGAAATTTCCGTAACCTGGTATCCTTTACACCTTTCAAACGGAACTCCTGAAGACGACGTCTGTCTTGCTGCTATTTACTGGAAAATTCCCGAATCAAAAAACTGGTATCCTGATTTCAATCCCTGTAAAACACTTAGAGTGTGGTCACCTGACTATCGTTCGGCAAATAATGACTTTACTCCTCTTGCGAAAAGACACGATGGAACTGCAAAACTAAAACTTGGAGAACCTGATACTCTATTTCTTGATATGGAAAACGCTCAGTTGGTGGTCTTCCTATTCCTGCATAACAAGTCGGAAGGTTACTCCAGAAGCTCATCCCTGAAAGTAACAACTATAGACTAAACAGGTGCTCAAATCCGTTTTCTCCGACTTATCCGTCCTATATGTCCTATATGACTTATTCTTTCTGTCTTAACCCCGATGCTTTTTGTTTTTATCCGTGTAAATCCTGTTTTTATCTGTGTAAATCCCTGCCTGCCGTAGTTAGGTGTGTCCCAAAATTGGATTTGGATTTTGAGCTTTGGGTTTTGTTTGACATTTGAGTTTTGAAATTTGAGATTTATTTTCTAACTTGTATGACTCGGTTTTCTGCTTTTATCCTGTTAATCTGCGACAATCTGCGTCCAAAAACTTTCTGTTAGCTGTTTTTAAAATTCCCTCTTGACAATAAAGATATAGAAGAGTAGTTATAATATAGGAATATTTTGTTAAAATAAACAAGGAGAATTTATGAAAAAAGAATTATTTGCTATAGGTTTTTTGTTTGTATTTACTAATCCGGCAAATTGTGCATACTTGCCTTGGCCTATGCTTATGGGAAATCCACAGAGAACTGGATTGTTTGTTGCTCAAAACGGCGAACGCGGAACAATGGACAGCGCCTGGGTTAAATGGAAAAACGATACTTTCCCTTGTATATCTTCTTCTCCTGCCATCGGTGATGTGGATACCGATGCCATAGTGGAAGTAGTGGTTGGCGGAGAAGACGGAGTTTTGTACGCAATTAATGGGGGAGACGGTCAAATTAAATGGAGTAAAAGTTTAGGCAGCGCATCTACTTACACTTCAGGACCTGCAATAGGCGATATTGACGGAGATAGCGCAATAGAAATCCTGATAGGTGACCGTAATGGTATCCTTTATGCTGTCAAAGGAGATGGTTCTGCGATTAAATGGTCCCGTAAAGTAGGAAACGAATTGTCTTCGTCTCCTGTCATCGGAGATGTTGATGGCGATACGAATACCGTTGAAGTGGTTGTAAATACGATTGATTCTACTAAATGTTTTGTAGGCGCTACCGGCACTGCAATTTGGACCTCGCATACCGGGGAAACCGGTGGAACTAACGTTTATAGCTCTCCTGCAATTGGTAACGTAGATGGCATTTCCGGTGCCGAAGTTATTATAGCGAGTAACGATGAAACGGTTTATGCCCTTAATGGCCTAACCGGAGCAACCGTATGGAGATGCTCGACCGAATATTGTGGCGTGAGCGGAACTCCGTCATGGCTAATTTTTGTGCCGACTTTAGGCGATATTGATTTGGACGGAATAGTAGAAGTTGTCGTGCATCATAGTTCTTCTATTTATGTAATTAACGGCCAAAGCGGGGCGCTTATATTGGAAAAAAATTATGGAGTACTTGCCGGAATCGGTGTAAATGAAGGGGTAAGCATTGGAAATGTCGCTAATGATAATCGCCTCGAGATAATTATGAGAAACAATGGAATCAGGGCGTTGGATGAAGCTATGGGAACGGAGAATTGGAACTACGCTTTTCCCACGTCGCAGACAATTGGTTCTATCCCTATACTCGCAGATGTTGACGGTGATAGCAAACTTGAAGTTATAGATGCAAACCATGTGGGATGGTTTGCTTGTGTAAATGGTGAAGATGGAACTTTGAAATGGGAATTACATGTTATGAATAATGATATTCACCCGACACACGGAATAGGGGATATAGATGGTGACGGCTGTATGGAAATTGTCGGCATAGGAAACGATGGCCCCGTTTATGCTATAGAATCCAATTGCCCAACACCGGTTGAAGAAAAAACGACAAATATTAAAACCGTTGACTTAAATGTTATTTATCAAAATAATAAACCCGTTATGCTGTTAAACCTAAACCAATTATCAAACGTCTCACTTAAAATTTATGATGTTGCCGGAAATTTAAAACAGTTTGTATATGAAGGAAGTTTGGGGAAAGGTAGTTATAGCTTTACGACAACTATTCCCAAAAATGGCATTTACTTTGTCCGCGCTGATATTAACGGAAAAGCATTAACTAAAAAAATTGTGTTGGTAAAATAAACTGTTTGCTGTTCTTTATCTGTGTGAATCTATGCTTGCCCCAGGCATGGCGGGACTAAAATTCTCTCTGTTTTTGTTCTCTGCGTTCTCAGCGACTCTGCGGTGAAAACTCTGTTGTCTGTTTTTGAAAGATTTCCTTGACTATACCCTTAATCCCATTATACTCAAACAAAAGTGCTAAACGAAAGACTATTTCTTGTTGGTGTTATAACTCAAAAAGAAGACAAACAGGAAAAGATTGACCTCCTTAATGAGCTCGTTGATTTAGGCAAAACCTCCGGCGGCGAAGTCGTAGAAAAAATAATCCAGCATAGGGAAAAAATTGACCCCCGCTATTTTATCGGAAAAGGTAAAGCCGAAGAACTTGCCAAAATCGCTGAAGAACTCAACATCAACATTTTTATTTTTGATACGGAACTTTCCGGTATTCAAAAAAGAAACCTCGAAGAAATGACAGGCAGAAAAGTATTGGACAGAACCGAACTCATTCTCGATATCTTCTCAAAACACGCTAGTTCTATGGGCGCTAAAATCGAAGTTGAAATTACCCAGCTTAAATACAGTAGGTCAAGGTTAACCGGTAAAGGTATTGAAATGTCAAGACTCGGTGGCGGTATAGGGACAATGGGACCCGGTGAAAAAAAGCTTGAAACAGACCGTCGTAAAATAAAGGATAGACTTCATACCCTTAATAAAAAATTGGAAATGATAGAAAAAAGCAGAATAGTCCAATCAAATCAACGCAGGTCTCTCAGAAGAGTAGCCCTTGTTGGATACACTAATGCAGGAAAATCAACTATTATGAACAAGCTTACCCGTTCGGATTTGCTTGTAGAAAATAAACTTTTTTCTACCCTTGATTCTACGACACGAACTCTTATGGGGCCGAATCTGGAAAAAGTCCTCGTTACCGATACTGTAGGATTTTTGAGAAAATTGCCTCACGAACTTATTAACTCGTTTAAATCCACTCTTCAGGAAGCGATTGAAGCAGATTTACGGTTACACGTGGTTGATATTTCTCATCCTAGTTGTGAGGAACATCTTGCTGCAGGCAATGCTTTGCTTGAAGAACTCGGTGTAATAAAAAGACCTATGATTTATGTTTTTAATAAAATAGATAAAGATGCTTTTCTTGTCGATACGTTCAGGAATAAATATCCCGATGCCTTGTTCATATCCGCGCATCAGGATATCCAGCCGGTAAAAGATGCCATCTTCTCTTTCTTCAGCCTCATCTGATTTCTTTCTCCCTTTCTGTTAGTTAGAGTTTGCGATCCGCCTGAGGCGGAAGCAATTACTCTAACTTATCCAGTTTTGCGAAGCAAAACTTAAGGAATCTAATAAGGATTAGAAAAGGATTTTTTTTCTCTTTGCCCTCCTTTCTGCTTCTGTTATTCGTGTTAATTCGTGCTTATTCGCGGATACTCTTTTTTTTGTTCTTTTTTTAACTCTACGGCTTTCTGTTTGTGTCATCTCGTAACAGTCTCTTCCAGTCCCTGTTAATTTATCTTTTTCTGTATTCTGTTACTACAAGTTACTATTTTTGTTTTTTTCGTGTTTTCGTGGTAGAAAGCTCTTTGGCGATAGCCATTACTTACAAGCCCTTATGTTTAATTAGGGATTGTTGTCCGGAATCTTTTACCGGAGAGATTTCTATCCTGAGGGGTAGGTTTTCTTTTTTTGTTCTCTGCTTTTCCAATTCGTTAATCTTTTTTCAATTCGCACTCCCTGCCTACCGACAGGCAGGCAAAATCCCCAATCCAAAATTGGAACTCCGCACTTGACAAAATTTTTTTAATAAAGTATAGTAACAAAATATGGGTTTTATAATTTTATTTGCCGGTATTATTACCTCTATTTACGATTATAATTCTCCCGCAAATATTGATATCGGGTTACGCTTTAGTTGTCTCTATGGCGGAATGGCAGAAAGAGAATTGCAATACGTATGGAGACATTTTGATTCCCCTGTGAATTATGGTGTTTTTACACAAACTTATGGTGATAGCGGTGTTTATGCTATAACAGGGGAAGATGCAAGGAACAATACTATATCGTCTGCCTTTATGCCTGAAGTCGTAATGGAACTTAATTTTCCCGGGAGAGCCGGAGGAATGGAATTATCCTGTGGTTTCTACAAAACAGGCTTTAGGATATGGGATGTAGATACTGTCGCTAAAGCTGTCCCCCCTAATAATGGATTTGTAGAAATTACTGAGGGGTATGATGTGATTTCTATCCCCGTATCTTTTGTGGCTAAATATTTTGTCTATAACCAGCAGCCATTTACTTCTGTGTGGATAGGTGGAGGACCTTTTTCTGCGTTCAATGTATGTAACCCGATAATGGATACTACATCTGATATATTTCTTCACGGAAAGTTTTCATCGGTTTATGGAATTTCCTTAGGTGCCTGCTGGAGACAGAGTTTGGTGCCGATTCTGTCCGCGCTTGAAAAACCAATTGAAACGTCAAATATGTCTAAGCTATGCTTTACCGTTGGTTTTTTATTTGACTATTTTACTTTAGCTGCGGCAGATATTGAAGGGCAGGATGCGCAGGCGAGTTGGAGAGACGAACTTTACGAAAGCTTCGAATACAACCGCTGGGATATAAGAGCTTGGATTGGTTTCAGTTACAGCCTCCTCCGCTAACTTTTTTAAACTCATTATTATTGCTCTAAATTTTTTCTCTGTGCCCTCTCTATATTAGTTAGAGTTTGTGACGAAAATCCGGGACTATAACTTATCTCCGCCTCAGGCGGACTGGGCTTCATACCTTTCGTACTTTCGTGGTAAACTCTCTTTTTCTATCCTCTCTACCTTCTTTGTTTTATCTACATTTTGTTTTTTTGTAGTATCTTATACCCCCTAAACTTTTCTTTCCTCTGCGGGCGGAGTTTATCCCGCTTTGGCGGGACGTCTCTGCGGTGAAAATCTTTTTTGTTGTAAAAAAATTCCTTGACAATTTCCTATTTATTAGTTAACCAATTGGTTAGTTAATTGTAGAAATGGCTAATAATACTAATATAAAATACTCAACAAAAGAAAAAATCCTTAAATACGCGATTAAGGAGTTTCTTGAATACGGCTTTTATGGCGCGCGTATGCAGAGAATCGCCGACAAGGCAAAAATCAATAAAGCAATGCTGTTCTACTATTACAAAAACAAAAAACAAATATATAAAGAAGCGCTGATAAGTATTTTTAAAACGGTTATTGAAAACCTTATTAATATAAGCAATGAAGACGTTCCCATTGAAGATAAAATAAAAGAGATTATAGATATTTATGCCGATTTTGCGACTAAAAACCCGGATTACCTGCGTCTTGTCCAATACGAGTTCAGTCGCGGAGGAAAAGATTTTGCAAAGTATAACATACTGAAAGATATTTCAAAGTCACAATTCTTCCCACTTAACCCGGATACAGGTAATATATTTAAATACTTTGATAAAAAAATGAAATCGGGCGAAATAAGAAATATTAATTTAGCTCATCTGATAATAAGCATTGCCGGACAGGTAATGGCATCGTTTTTTGCAAGACCGTTGTTTGAAACTATCGGAGTGTATAAATCTTCCGACTTTGATAAATTTATAAAGGAAAGAAAAGAATTTATAGTCAAATTAGTCCTTGATGGTATTAAAAAGAAATGAAAATAAAATTATATTTTAGGGTTATTGCCATTCCTTTTCTCTTCATTTTTCTTAACTCGGGAATTGAGGCAAAAAGTATGTCAAAAGTAATAGTTGACATAAAATGGGGAAAGGAACCGGGTATGGTAGGAATAGATACATCTAAGATGTCAACTCCCTCGATTGATATTGATGGAGAAGGTAATATATATATAGATGATTTTATTAATAAGCGTATTAACAAATATGATTCAACGGGTAATCTTATAACAACTATACCTTTATTATACAATGGCAATTTTGCAGTTAGTAATGATGGAAGAATATATACCCTTTTTAGTTATTTTGAAATATCAATATATGAAAAAAATGGACACTTTTTAAAAAGTTATAATTGTAGGGAAGCTTGGATGAAAACAATGGATTCTATTCGGATGCTAACCTCTCCCCTTATAGGTACTGATGAAAAAGGAGTTCCTGTAATAGTTTCGTCAACTATGTCATTTGAATATTATATATTTGAAATTACATTTCTTGACTCTACTTGTAATTTAAGCCCAAGAAAAGAATTTTTAGGCGCAGGACTTAGAGTTACGTTCCCCTGGATAGTGGCAAAAATGGGGGAAGATGGAAGCATAAATTTAATAAATAAAACAAACAGCAAAGAATCTGTAACAATATCTCCACCGCAAGTGCAAGGTTACGGATATGGGTTTTTAGGGTCTGATAAAAAAGATAATTTTTATTTTTATGGTGGCACAAGAGAGTATCGTAGAATATATAAGCATGATAGAACAGGGAAATTGATAGACTCTACAGATGTTTTACCATCCTCTGGTGGAGGTCTTAGAGGGTCACGACTTGATAAAAATGGAAATTTTTATGAACTTATAGTTACATCTTCAGATATTAAAGTAGTTAAATATTTTTTTCAGTAGAAAGGAGGTAAAAAAATGAGGAGAATTATTTTTATACCTATATTATTCATTATATATTTGCCTTCCATTTCTTTCTCTAAATCCCTTACCCTTGACGATTGCCTTAATAAAGCAATGCAAAACAATCCCGATATTATGAAAACTCAAAAAGAACTGGATGCCATAAATTCGAAAATCTACCAGGCGAAAACTTATTTTATGCCTACCCTGAGCTTAACCGGACTTTATACCCATTTAAGCGAAGAACCGCCTAGTTTTGATTTAAAGTCTTTCTTAACTCCGGGAGCTACTATCCCGCAAATAGCGGGAAATCCTTTATTGCAATATGCGCACCAGAATAATTACAGCGGCGGACTTAAACTAAATCAACCGTTATTTACCGGAGGACGGAATATGGCAGTATTTAACTCTTATAAGTCCGAATATAAAATAAAATCCGCTGAACTTGAAATGTCAAAAACGAAACTGAAAGTTGATGTCACAAAAGTCTTCTACTCCATTGTCCTTTCAAAGGAAATGGAGAAATTGATACAGGTTACAATAACCACTTTACAGAAACATCTTGATATAGTAAGAGAATTCATTAAAAATGGCACTGCTACGGAATACGATTCTCTCAAAACGGAATCCCAGCTGTTTTCCTGGCAGCCAAGACTAATAAAAACCCAAAGAGAAATGAAAACCGCAACCAAACAGCTCGCTTTTCTTATAGGCGAAGAGATTGAAGATAGCCTTCTCATTGAAGGCGAATTAAAATACCTGGATTCCGACACGGAAATATCTCTGAAAGATGCAACGGATAAAGCCATTGAAAACAGGTATGAAATAGTGATTGCGCAGGAAATGAAAAAAATAAATAACGATATCAGGAATATGAAAAAAGCGTCTGTGCTCCCACAAATCGCTTTCCAGTATAATTATAACCTGATGGATAAAGATGCGGATTTTACTTTTAACTCCGATAACTGGGAAAACTGGTGGGACATAAGAATTCTCTTCAACTGGGAGTTCTTTGCTTTCGGAAGACACAGAGCGGAAATGAAGGAATACGACTTTAAGAAACAACAGTCCGATATAGATATCTCCTCTATTGAAAAGAGAATAAAAATTGAACTTGAAAATGCATTCGATTATAAAAATGAAAACCAAATAACTCTTTCCCTATGGGAAAAGAATATTGACGTTGCGAACAG
>JAQTXJ010000079.1 GCA_028688815.1 bacterium
TTTATTAATAACCGGAATAATAATTTTATTGAGACTTTTGGCTAACAAAGTATGTGCCAGAGTTTGGGCTTCCACACCCTGGGAAGCATCAATCAAAAGAACTACGCCTTCCGTTGCAGCAAGGCTACGAGATACTTCATACGTAAAATCAACATGTCCGGGAGTATCAATAAGATTTAATATATAGGTTTTACCATCCCACGCCTTATATTCCATCCTTATAGGATGAGCTTTAATGGTAATCCCACGTTCGCGTTCCAAATCCATAGTATCTAAAACCTGGTCACGCATTTTTCTGATTTCAATAGTATGCGTGAACTCTAACAACCTGTCCGCAAGAGTAGACTTGCCGTGGTCAATGTGGGCAATTATACTAAAATTCCTGATATTTGAAAGTTCCATTGCTTTGCTTTTGTTACTTATACTCTAAAATTAACCTATGTCAAATTAAAAGTTTTAATCGTAAGTACCATTTCACAACATTGACACTGATTTTTATTTTCTATTTACTTTTTTACTTTCAATTTTATCTTTTGTCTAATTCAATCAAAAAAGACTTGACAAAATAGGCAATTCATTACATCAATATATTGGTTGTTCTAGTAGAAGTTAGGGATTATATTGGTTTGACAATTTAGTACAATAAAAATGAGGGGGATTGTATGATGATATTATTTTCGTTTATTTTACTCAGAGTGGTTCATACCCAAACTGATTGGGTAGGCGGAAGCAGCGTATTAGGTCCCGTAACAAATTGGGGAACTTCTTTTTATTATGTTTCGGATAGTTTAACTTACACTACTCAGGGAGAGGTACACCCTCTTAAAGGCCAAATAAATTACTCAAACTGGACTTCTCACATAATAGAATCAAATGCCAATATCGGATGCCACAGCATCTGGCCTGCAGACTTTGATGGTGACGGGGATATCGACCTTGCCGGATGGATAGGCAAAGCGAATCAACTTGCTTTCTACCGTAACGATAACGGAGTTTTTACTAAAATGAATACCTACGCTACAGTTGCAGCATCTGACTGGGGATTCCTGTCAGGAGCCGATTTTAATGGTGATGGAAGACAGGATGTGGTCGTACCTGCGGGATTTAGCAATACCTTTACCCATCAAAAAGGAGTAAAATGGTATAGAAACGACGGTAATTTTAATTTCACACCAATTTCTATCGAACCATCCTCAGGAACGACATCCTACGCGCGAATAGATTGCCAATCTGATGATATAGATAACGATGGGGATATTGATTTAATCGTCGGCACGGTCTATCCTTATTTAGGAAACTCCGGAGAATTCCTGCGAATATATAAAAATAACGGCTCGGGAACGTTTTCTATTTTTGACAGCATTGCCGGCAATTACTGGCGTTCAAAACTTGTTGACCTTAATGGAGATGGATATAAAGACCTTATGGTAGGCGACCCAATGAAACCCAGAGGAATCGTAATTTATTTTAATAATGGCGCGGGAAAATTCAATCAGGTAACTTCGCTGTTCAATGGAGTAGACAGTATAGACGGATTAGAAAGCCGCGATTTTGATGGTGATGGCGACCAGGATATTACCGCCTGTGCTAATAGGGCGTACTGGTTTGAAAATGACGGGACGGGAATAAATTATACCAGACACACTATATACTCTGGCGCCGCGGCGGAATTTGCTGACGGAGCTTGCTCCGAAGATATGGACCTGGACGGCAAATACGATTTGGTCGCAGGATTTACTAAGCTTGCCTGGTTCAGACAAATCGGACCTGATAATTTTACTGCTTACGTTATAGACGACTATGTCCCCATATCTTCCTCTACTCATTGGGTAGTCCCAATCAAAATTAAATCGGGATGCCTTGGCGGTGGATGGGATATTGTTGTTTGCAGACAGGGCGCATTTATGTGGTACGAAAATAATATGGTATCCGGATTTTCTACCGGTTCGTTGGAATCATCCGTTCTTGAAACTGATCCTCAACAAAGGTCTTTTCTGTTTTTCGGCTGGGAAGCCTGTCTCCCCCAACCTAATACAATTGCATTCTACTGGAGAGGCGATAACGTAGCAGCAAATATAACTTCTAAAGCCTGGGAGGGACCATTTTATGCAGCGCAAGAAGTTGACAGCATCGCATTGCCTACCTCCCCTTGTTATAGATTTTTCCAGTATAAAGCTCAACTTTTGAAAGCAACTGTCGTTGATGCTCCCATTTTATATAAAGTATGGCTAAGCGATACGAGCTGTCTTGGCGGTGGAATATCGGAGAATCCTTTTGGAACCCCTCAAATGGAACTTAAAACAATCGGGAATAAAATAATGCTCTCTGTTGATAAACCGGTTGAAAAAGCAACTCTTTCCGTATTTAATATCGCAGGTGAACTAATACAGAATATCTATAACGGCAAACTTGAAGCCAAAACTTATAAATTCTCACCCTATCTACCGACAAAAGGAATCTACCTTGTGGTATTAAAATCAAATATCTGTACAAAAACGGTAAAACTTATTAATACAGGATTGCCAAAATAAATACACAATTGATATAGAGAAATTAGTATAAATAAGAGATCTTTTTTCTATAATCCTGCTTTATTATATTTTTACCTGAGGTTTTATAGATTAAATAATATTTTTTAAAAGTGATACGAATACCAATCCATCAAAAATCTTATCTGATTTTGCAATAGAATAAGTTTTACGAATAACGTCCCCTTCTTGTTCTAAAAGGTTTTTGAAATCTTCGTTAGGAATAGATAGTTTTTCCCTGACTATTTTTGGTGTTAATTCCAATAATCCTATATTATTTTTATGGCAAAAAAGGTGGAGGATTGCAGAATTTGCAAAGCCCTCTTCGTCCTTGATTTTCCCCATATACTTTTGAGGAGATTGATATACAAATAAACCTGCAGAATATTTTGTCTGAATTCGTAATAATTCCTCTAAAACTTTATTATACTTCTCGCCTCTGTTTTTTGTAGATTCCAAAGATATGTTTTCCCTATCGCCTACAACTAAATTCCCGGAATTTATATCACAATCTAAAAAATTGATTTTTTCTTTTTCAAATCTAAATAAAATTATTTTCATATTGGTCAAATACTATCTAATGATATTGGGTATAGATTGAAAACACTAAAAGTCAAGGACAAAAAGAGAACTTATAATCTTAGTTTGTCTATCTTTATCTTTCAAAATTCTAAGAACTAACTACTTTATTACTTAATCCAATAATAAAAAACACCCCTATCCCGATTATCATAGCTATAATGCCATTACTCAAGACACCCGCTGCTGAACCCGCAATCATAAAATTATGCGCAACAGCAACTCCGGCAACCATCCCAAGAAAACTTATTCCTGAATCCGTATTTCCATAACCCGCAAGAATAGTTTGTCTGAAAGGACATCCGCCTATCAAAACCGATCCCCAACCCACAAGCAACATTCCCAGAAAACTTGCTATATAATTTGTATGAACTCCAGGAGATACGCCCGGCTTAAATTGTCCCAATAATAAATTACCCATAAAGCAGAAAAGAAAAAACCCGAGAATCCCGCTAAACAAATGAAAATCCTTCATAAGAAAAATATCCCTGATTCCACCGGCAAAACACAGTCTTGCCCTCTGCGCAAAAATACCGATAAGCAATCCTGCAATAATAGCAATCACAATCGGCGCATGCCCTTTAGGAGTTAAAACAAGAAAAGAAGGCTTTGCCAGAAGTAATATAAATAGAATTAATGCAATAACCGGAATTATAAACCCGTTTATTTTGCTAACTTCCTGCGCTTTTCCAAGGGTAAAGCCTCCCTTAAGAAATAAAGTTCCAATCCATATTCCAACGATAAATCCCAAAAGTCCTGCCAAAGCCGTCCAATCCCCGCCTGCTAACCTGCCCAGCATTCTGATAGGACATCCGAGAAAAACAAGTGCTCCCATTGCTACGAAGAAACTAATCGTAAAACGAATAATAGGAGAAGAACCTCCAATAACCTTGAATTCTTTAGTAAAAATCCCTATAATAAAAGCACCTAAAATAAATCCCAATATCTCCGGGCGAATATAAGAGAGTTTTTCCATATGATGCAATCCTAATGCGCCTGCGATATCTCTGATAAAACAAATACCGCAAACACCCATATTAGGTGGATTGCCCAAACTTATAAGAAATGCAAACAATACCCCTAACAATCCCCCCGTAAGAAAAACCATCCACGAAATCTTAATTTTCCCCATTTTTCCTCCGTTTAATTATTTTTATAATATATGTTCCTTGTGTTTCAGTAAATTCAACCCCACATCCCGAATTTTTTGCAAGCCGCGATACGTTTTCAGATGCAGGTTTGTTATCTACAATAACCTCTATTACTCCATCGGTTATCCCTTCTAATGCCTTTTTAGTTAAAATTACCGGCTGGGGACAATCTAACCCACACGCATCAATTTTATTTGCCATATTTATCTCCCTTACTTGGAGTTTGTTCCGAAAGGAACATTAATCCAAGTTGTCCAGCTCAGCTGGATAATTATATAGGTTATTCTTTTACAATCAAAACGTTTACCGCTTTAACAATAACCCTAACCTTATCTCCCTTTTTGACACCAATAGCTTCAAGCGATTCCTTTGTCATAACGGAACTCATCTTTGCATTATCCGAAATATCAAAATCCACCTGGCACATTATACCGTCTTTTACAACTTTTGTTACCTTTCCAATTAATTGATTCCTCGCTCCGTATTTCATCTCTTCCTCCCCCTTTTTTATTAATTACCGTCTGTTATTACTTAAATATATTTTTATTTTCATCTAATATATGAATTTGTCAAATTGAAAGTTTAGATATAATGTTGGGATATAATATAAAAAATCAATGATTGGAAAGTAAAGTTATTGGGGGGTGAAATCACTATCTAGTAGAAAGGCTAAATTTGATCGGCTGCTCCATACTTGTTTTCACCTTTTTCCTATTGCTTTCTGCGGGTGCAAATTTATATTGTCTTACACATTTTAATGCAGCGGAATCCAATAAAGGATGGACCGATTTTATTACTTTTGCGTCAACTACATTTCCGAGAGTATCAATAACATACCTTACATAAACGGTCCCCTGTATCTCGTTTTTTCTCGCAAGTTCAGGATATTCAGGTGAAACATGATACAACAATTCCGGTTTATTCTCAACGCTTTCAAATGGAACCATTTTATCATATCCCTCAGGCTCGGAAAGAATTTCTTTTGCTTTATTGCCTACTTTCGTATTGCTACGCAACTTAATTAAATCTTTCATTTCGGCATTCAAACTATCTTTTTTTGACAACAAGTACAAACGAATATCCTCAAGTGCTTTCAATGCATAACCGGAATTAGGATATTTATAAACCAACTCTTTACGTTTTAGAAATTTCTGTTCATCAGTAAGAGAGTCACTAATTGTATATGCTTTTTTCAATAATTGATACGCTTTCTCTTCTTCCCCCGTTGGTTTGACAACCTTAAAATCTATTTTATTTGAAGATATTTTCTTACTATTTGCGCCCATTGTATAATATACAACCTGCGCAGCATATGTGCCTTCTGATTCCAAATCATAAGCAGTAGTTATGTCTAAAATAGAACTTCTGGTTCTTTGGGGAGATATTAATTTTATGGGAAATATTTGGTCGGGGTCTATTTTGGGTTTTAACGTATCCCCGTTTGAATTACATAATATCAATGCCGGATTCAATAGAGAAGGATGCAATGTTTCTATTTTTATTCCCGTATTTTTAACGATAGAAGAGAGCCATACTGGTTCTGACAAAAAGAATGTATTTTTGTTATCTTCTAATGTTATTTTTATCTCTAATGTTTCTGCAGTTGCATTACTGCAAATAAGATAGAATAAACCGAAAACGAATACCATTCCCTTGACAAGTTTTGCAGGTAACATATTTAAAAATTTAGGGTTCATCGGTTATTTGTCAAGAAAATATGTGGAGTAGATGGGATGATGTCATCCCATCTACCCTAACAATGATTTATTTCAGCAGGGTAAGTTTTTGGGTGAAACTTCTATTGCCACAGATAATTTTAGCGAAGTATATTCCCGGTGGTAGACTTCTTGCATCCAGATTAACATTGTAACTCCCTGCTTTTTTTTCTTCGTTTATCAACGTTTTTACAAGCCTCCCTCCTACGTCATAAATCTTCAATGAGGTTTTAGCCTTAACAGGCAGTTGATATGAAAGCGTCGCATAAGAAATAACCGGATTGGGAGTAATTTTCATACTTGTTTTATATTCATTAGCCATTTCCGAAACAGCCGGCAAGTCTATAAAAAAAGTAACGGTTGTCGTATCATTACTTAAATTATTATCCCCTGTATATGTTGTTACTGCTATTAAAGTAAGGGTATCAGGTATTTGGGGTAAACATCTTTTTGAAAAGGCAGTGTTTTTTGTTTCTGTAAAATTGAGGTCAGTAAAAGCACTATCTTCGTAACATCCCGTAATTTTTACATTTACCCCGCTAAGAGATTTAAGCCCAAAGTTTGATACTTCCAGTATGATATCCAAAGTATCCCCGATATTGTATTTAGCCTGGTTCTGCGGACTTATGAATTTAATTATTCCCGCATCGGTATCGGGAAGTGTTTCAAAAATATTATTAAGTCCCATTTTTGCGAGGTAACTGCTCACCCAGCACATATCTTCAGTATCCGGATCCTGTGTAGTAGAAGTTATCCCCCCGTCAAAGTCAGTATCATAAGATAAAAGGGCATCCGTAAGAAATTTGTGTTTATCTTTATACTTTGTATTTTTTGATATTTCATACATTGCATAGTGTGCATTACAGTATGCGACATTCCATGCGTTGTCCCAATTATATCCGTCTCCGCAATCACGCCATACCTGGAAAGTATCAACATAACTTCCATTAGTTTCAATCCATGCTTTTCCGAGTATTGTATCCTCCCGGAAAGTTGAATTGCATATTCCCCAAACTATAGTTCCGCTTGACATAGCCCATGTTTCTTCCGACAAACGTATTTGTGTACTCAGTGTTATCCAGTACATAAGTCTCTCGCCGTATGTTGTTGCGCTATCCGTCCAGTTATTGTTATTTCTTAGTATTCCATATTGATAAAGGTTTCCAGCTGCCCATCCCGTTACGAATGAGTTAATGTATTTATATGAAGGGTGATAAATATTCAGCGGATGACTCATAATATAATCGGCGCAGGAATCGGCAAATCCATAATATGAAGAATCCCCATAGGTTTCACAATAAACTTCTGCAGCAGTAAGTCCCCATGCAGAGTTGTGGACACGGTAATAATCGTATCCCACTGCACCTTCTTCTTTCCACGGAGGATATTTATCGCAGTATATTTTTGCATTTCTGATATTAGCACTAAATTTTGCAGTATCTCCCGTAAGTTGCCCGTATCTTGCCCAAACCCATATAGCTTCAAGTGTATTATCCGTCTGGATAACGTTTGCAAGTTCTCCTGCTTCGGCTTCAATCATCCCACCAAAATTGGTGTCTGCAGGATTCTGAACCTGCCATTTCGTAAGAAAGTCTGCAGTTCGCGCAAATTCTCCGGGATAGCTGTATCTTTTGGAAATAAGAAGTGTATCTAACGTTTTATTGATTTTTCTACTTGTGTAGTATCCCGGATAGTTAAGAGGAATAGTTGCATATGCAGGAGTAAACAGAATTGTTCCCAATAAAAAAAAGAACAGCAGCTTTATCTTCATACCCTCTCCAATAGCACGAGTTAAAATGCCTGTCAATAGATTTTGGGATCCCGATAATTTTGGATTTACTCCGTGTCCTGTTGTCTACTTACTCTACTGTCCTGTCCTGTTTTCCTTTCCTGCTTATAAATATATTTTACGGGATATTTCAAAAACTTATTTTCACATTTCTGCGAACAAAAATAATAAATTTCATCAACATATTTTAACTTTAGCGAGTATGATTTGTATACTTCCGTCTTACATACAGGGTCTATACTTCTTATTGATGTATCCTCTTCTTCCTTGGGAGGCAACTTTTCTTCTTTTTCTTCTTCTTTTTTGTTAAAATTAACATAGGCACATCCCACTACTATACAAATAGCTCCACACAAAAACAAACTCAATGCTATTTTTTTTAACATTGTGACTCCTCAAAAACACTATCTTAATCAACAAATACTGCTCCAAACCCTAAACTTTACTAATGGGGCGGGGATATTCTCCCCGCCCTGCTTAATTTCTATTTTATAGACATTATTTTACTAACATTCTTATGACTTCCGGCGTTTACTACACAGAAATATATACCGGTTCCTATTTTATTTCCCAATTCGTTTCTCCCGTCCCAGTATGCAGTATAAGAGCCCGCATCCTGTTCGCCATTCACAAGTTGTTTCACCAATTTGCCGGTTACGTCATAAATACCTACCTGAACTTTCTCTTTGTTTTCAATTGAATAACAAACATTGGTATTTGAAGTAAACGGATTTGGTGATACCTTTACACTAAATGTATTCTTATTGGAGTTTTCTTCCGTAGCTACACTCATAACGGAGGTTTTTGCACCTTGACACACTTGTATGCCTTTTCCCGAAGTCTTCTGGTACCAGACAACTATATTACAGTTGCTGACATTCCAGCCCGAACTTATTGTAAAGTTCTGTGATACATCAGTAGAAGCCCCTGCCGATAGATTCTTGGCAGTACCGCCATAAGGTATTATAACTCTTGCTACGTCGTAATACGTAGACCCCGAATACGAAATGTTAGTCTCGGTAATCAGTACGTGAACAACTCCCGTTAGCGAAGTCCCCGATACATTCACAATGTGAGCCTTAACCGTACCGGTCTTTGCTCCTGAATTATAAAAAGTCCCTGCTAAACTTATCGTTACTTTTGGTATAGTGTCTTTACGCATATTAAAATAACCTCTACTATCCGCATAACTTGGACTCGCCTGGAAAGCCCACCCATCGTATATTACCGTTGGAGTTCCCTGGATACCATAGTAAGTATATGCTCTGTTATAAAAATCGCTCGCATAAAAAGGATCACTCGAACTACAATGATAAGCAACTACTATCAACGTATCTTTTGCTTCCTGCGATAATTGATGCAGCCCCGCTGCAGTCGTTGGACAATACTGTCAGTTAGTTGCAGTAAATTCCTCAAACACCATCACTCTCTGCACTGCCAACACCGAACTTGCCAAAACCGCCAACATACAAAAAATTCCTAAACCTTTACGCATATTTCCTCCTATATTTTTTTAACAACATCTTCCTCTAAAATATAACAGCATCCTTCAGCAACAATTGTTATTCCCTCCTTAAAATAACAATCTTTAAATTAACCGTTACTGCTCAAAAACTTGTACTTATTTGATTGATAATATTTTACTAACATTCTTATGAATGCCCGTATTTACTACACAGAAATATATGCCGGTCCCTATTTTATTGCCTAAATCATTTTTCCCGTTCCAGTATGCAGTATGAGAGCCTGCATCCTGTTCGCCATCTACAAGTTGTCTCACTAATTTTCCGGTTACATCATAAATACCTACCTGAACTTTCTCTTTGTTTTCAATTGAATAACAAACATTGGTATTTAAAGTAAACGGATTTGGTGATACCTTTACGGCAAATGTATTCTTGTTCGAGTTTTCTTCTACAGCTATACTAGTAACAGGTACCTTAGCGCCCTGATATATCTCTCCAGCTCCATTCTGGACAAAAGCAACTATACTGCAATTAGATGGATTCCACCCCCCGCTCGAGCTGATTACAAAATATTTTGTCGAGTCCAGAGAGGCTCCTGCGGCCAAGGATACCGGGCTCCCGGCTGCGCGAAGCAGGTCTCTTGCTACGTCATAATAACCTGAAAGATTTGTTTCAGTGATTGCAATATAGAGTAATCCGCTTAAAGAGCTTCCTGATACATTTGTGATATGCGCAGTGACGTACCCGTTTCTTGCCGATGGGTTATAGTAAGACTTAGAAAGGTCTATCGTCACTTTAGGCGCAACTACCTTGCGGGTATTAAAATCGGTTCTAAAAGTACTGTATGTTGTCCCAGTTCTTCCTATTATACCGTCACACACCGTAGTAGGGGTGCCTGATACACCATAATCATTTGCCCTTTTAGCATGTTCGGTTGTATAAAAAGTTTGACCGGATACGGGAAAATATGAAACAACAGCTAAAGAATCTCCTACTTCTCCTACTAGTTGATGCAGCGCCGCTGCAGTCGCTGGGCAGGATGGTCAAGCTGTGCTGGTAAATTCTTCCACTATTACTACTCTTTTCACTGCCGATGCTTGA
>JAQTXJ010000080.1 GCA_028688815.1 bacterium
TCCGACAGAGTCAGAGTTATCGCTTGCCTTAATACCCTTCCTAATATAATATCTTCCGAAACCGCAAACAAAAACTTGTCCCCGAAAGAATGGAAAACTATATCCGCTAAACTATCCGCCCAACCACCCGACGCCATTATAATCGTCTGGGGCGATAAACAAGACTCCGAAACAGCCATAAAAGAAATAGAAATTCGCGCTAAAGAAGCAATGACGGAAATCCCGAGCGAAACCCGCCAGGCTTTGCCAAACGGCACAACCGGCTTCGAAAGAATACTCCCGGGACCAAATAGAATGTATCCCGATACTGACCTTCCGCCCATATCCGTCTCACCGCAAAGAATTAAAAAAATAATGTCCGATATACCCGAATTCCCGTGGGATAGAGAAAAACGATATAGACAGATGAACCTTCCTCAAGATACTATAATCCCTCTCATAACTTCGAAATACTCTATACTTTTTGATAAAATCGTAAAAAACCTGAAAATAGACCCCGTCCTCACCGCCACCACAATCATCCAGAAATTCAAACACCTCAAAAGAGAAGGCATAAAAATAAACAACATCCCCCAACCCGAAATATATAAAATGTTTGAAGCTTATAAAAATAAAAAATTCGCAAAAGAATTAATCCCCGTCCTTTTACAAAAAATGCCCGATACTACTTTTGAAAAAGCTTTTAAAAACCTGAAAATCAAACCCCTGACCATAAAACAACTTCAATCGGAAATAAAAGATTCTTATGCAAAACATAAAAAAACCTTATACGAACCAAAGAAAAAAGAAAATGTTAAACTACGAACAGAAAGATTCTTAATGGGAAAACTAATGCATAAAATCGTAGGCACAATTGACGGGAAAATAATAAATACTGAACTGAAAAAATTATTGCCCGTACTTCTTAAACAAAAATAACTATGGCAGACGATTATAAAGGTTATCGGGGAAAAGCTAAAGACACACTCATCGAACATAAAGTCCGTGTCTGGAGCGATGTAGTAATAGATTCTACCCGCGGAGAATTTATCGGGATTATCCTACCGAGGTCCGAAACCGCCGATGATAAACATATCGTTGTAAAACTTCGTACCGGTTATAATGTCGGTCTTGCCGTTGATACCATAACACACATCAAAGAAATGTCCTACAAAGAAGCCATTTACAAAATTCCCGAAAAAGAATTTCCTTATGACCCTAAAAAACCTAACGTAAAACTTCTCGGCACCGGCGGAACTATCGCAAGCAGACTCGATTATCGAACAGGCGCAGTTATACCTGCTTTCTCGCCCGGCGAACTTTACGGTTCCGTTCCCGAACTTGCTGACATTTGCAACCTCAACACGGAAAAACTCTACGGCGTATTTAGCGAAAATATGGGACCCGACCAATGGAGAGGCACGGCTGAAGCCATCGGAAAAGAAATCAAAAAAGGCATTGACGGTATCGTTATCGGTCACGGAACCGATACTATGCACCATACCGCTGCTATTCTTTCTTTTATGGTACAAAATTCCCCCGTCCCTATAGTAATGGTTGGTTCCCAACGCTCCTCCGACAGACCTTCTTCAGATGCTGCGCTCAATCTGATGCACGCGACAAAAACTGCCGCCGAATCAGACATCGCCGAAGTAATGGTTTGTATGTTCGGTCCCACAAGCGATGAATACGGCTTACTCCACCGCGGAACACGTGTCAGGAAAATGCATTCCTCCTACAGGTCAACTTTCAGGACTATCGGCGATATTCCTCTTGCACTCGTTGATAACGACAAAATCACTCCGTTAAAAACCGATTACAATCACAGGCGAAAAGATAGAAAAGTAACCATCAATACTGCTTTTGAAGAAAAAGTTTCTATAGTATATTATTATCCAAATATGAAACCCGATATCATTGAATCGCTTATTGACCACGATTACAAAGGCATAATTATTGCCGGAACCGGACTTGGCCACGTCAATAAACCGCTTTACGAACCCATAAAAAGAGCCTGCAAAAAAGGTATCGCCGTATATATGACCGTTCAGACGCTGTGGGGATACGTTCAGATGTATGTTTATGATACCGGAAGGGATTTAATGGATATGGGAATTGTTCCCGCCGCAAATATGCTCCCCGAAGTAGCTTATGTCAAACTCGGATGGGTTCTGGGACAAACGAAAAATCTGGAAAAAGTAAAAAAAATGATGCTCACTCCGATAGCAGGTGAAATCACAAACAGGGAACCTTATGATGGGTATCTAATTTACCAAGGCGGGCTCCCCGAAATCACCGACTTCCTCAAAAAACATAACAGATAATAAGTTTCTTTCTCCTTTTCACTTTAAACTAGTATCCTTTATCTGCGTTAATCTACTCCAAAAACTCTTGTTTTCTGTCCTCTGGCTCATACAAAGCATTTAGGGCTTTAGCCCTTAGGGATTAGTCCAACTCGGCTGGACTATCTGCTGTTTTCAACCACACCCACAACCAATCCGTTCGATGCTGTAAATGGATACCAATTTTTCGTATCACAAATATCTTCCCATCTTGCCTCTTCCCATTTGTCTTCTCGTATCCGTTTTAAGTAATATTGTATGGGAAACCTTATCTTACCTAGTTTTAACAACTTATCCATTTCTGGATTAGAACCAATAGGTAGAGTAACCAACATTTCTCCTCCCGGAGCAAGACAACTTTCCAGATTTTCAATAGCACGCAAAATTTTCATAGGGTCCCGCAACTGTTCGTCCCAACCTATATGCTCTAAAGTCGAAATACTAAAAATTAAATCGTATTTTTCAGAAGGCTTGAAATCCACGGCGTCCTCGTTGATTATACCATTTGTACTATCGTATTTATCCAGAATATCATGTTTAACAGGAAAATAATAATAAAAAACGTTCCCAACTTCAAGAATTCTTTTCCCTGAATATTTTTTAAGCATTTCTAATGCTATCGGTATCTCAACAACCCTATCGTTTCCCAATGTATATTTATGATAGAAATAACGATAAGTATGTCCTCCCATTTCGAATGTCCCATTTGATACAATAAAATCATAATATCCTCTTATTAATAAATGAAAAATACCTTTCCTGACTGCGCAAACAAAATAATAAATTCCTTTTTTATTCGATTTTTCGACTAACATCATTCTATAATAGCAACTTATTGTCCAGAGAAGAAGCTTTCCCATACAACTATACACAACAAAATAAGTTCCTTTTTCTTTTGAAGCTTTCCGGAGTTTATAAAAAAATTTATTTACTCTTCTGAAAAACTTTCTCACTTTCATTCTCCAAAACACTATATTTACCCCCCCCCGTTTGTCAAGCCACATTTTTTCTACATTTCTCTGACTATTTATATTTTATCCTCTTTGTTCCCAGATACTTTGCCCCATTATATTTTGCTTACTGATTCATAGAAATTAGAAAACTTTTTCATCAAAATTCCTTGACAAAAACTCTCACTCGATATATTCAATTTACGTAAGCTTTATGAATATTATTCAGAGTTTATAGGGAGGGTTAAATGCTAAAAAAATTTATAACGCGTTCGCCAAAATTAATAATCAGTTATCTATGGATTCATACTTTCAATAATTGCTCACGAGTTACATTAATCTTAATAGGAATGGTTTTCTATTTTGTAAAAACCATTTCATTAATCAGTGCCCCCGCAACAGAGTGGATAAAGACTTATGGTGGAACTAAAAACGATAAG
The DNA here is from genome assembly GCA_028688815.1 of bacterium. Taxonomy (GTDB): domain Bacteria; phylum Hydrothermota; class UBA3073; order JACQXS01; family JAQTXJ01; genus JAQTXJ01. The sequence goes on from JAQTXJ010000080.1 coordinate 3,712, forward strand.
GGATATTGCGTTCGGCAAACCTCTGATAGTGGATATATAATTACAGGAGAAACTTATTCTTATGGCGCAGGGTACAAAGATGTTTATCTGATAAAGACCAACCAAATTGGCGATACTCTTTGGACAAAAACTTTCGGTGGAATTAAAGATGATTGTGGAAATTCGGTATACCAGACTACTGACAATGGTTACATAATCACGGGATATACTGATTCTTACGGTGCAGGGAACAGCGATATCTACCTCATAAAAACCAATTCCTCTGGAGATACCTTATGGACAAGAACTTACGGTGGGAATTATACTGATTGGGGCGAATCTGTTCAACAAACTCAAGATGGTGGTTACATTATTAGCGGGGGGACTTATTCTTACGGTGCAGGAAATGGTAATGCTTATATTATAAAAACAGATTCATTCGGAAATGTCCTATGGACAAAAATTTATGGCATGTCCGGAATTGATTGTGGCTATTCTGTTTACCAAACCTCTGACAATGGTTATATTATTACCGGAGAAACAGCCACTGAGTATGGGAATGGGATAGGTTTTGCAAATATCTTATTTCTAAAGCTAAACTCTTCCGGTAACATATCGTGGAATAAAGTTTATAGTGGAACAGTAAATTGTAACGACTATGGGTTTTCCGTTCGCCAAACTAATGATAAAGGCTATATACTAGCCGGAGGAACTTATTCTTACGGCGCAGGTTATTGTGATGCCTACCTCGTCAAAACAGATTCAATCGGAACTGTTCTATGGACAAAGGTTTATGGCGAAGCCGACCTGGATTTTCTTGAATCTGTATGTCAAACCTATGATAACGGGTATATCGGAGCCGGAGGGATTACTTTATCCGGGACAAAAAAAGACCTTTGGATCCTAAAAACAGACCTCTTGGGAGATACTTTATGGACAAAAATTTATGGCGGGACTAAAGACGATTGGGGACATTCTACACAGCAAACTACTGATGGAGGATACATCATCGCCGGAGAAACTTCCTCTTACGGAACAGGTGGTTACGATGTTTATCTTATAAAATTAGGCAATGGCGCCCACATAGAAGAATCATCCAATCCAAAATCCGCAATCCAATCCGCCTCAAGCGGATCAAAATTGACAATCTCTCAAAACCCCTTCTCTCACTCAACAGTTATCATTTACTCCATACCTACGAATTCCTCTTCCCGTTTAACGAATAACTATTGTACTAATACACTATTAACAATCTACGACCTCTCCGGACGTTGTGTAAAAACACTACTCAATGAGCAAAAATCCTCAGGCACCTATACCACAAAACTCACCGCAACTAAACTAAAAACAGGAATCTATTTTCTAACCCTCTCCACCGGCACATCCAAAGTTACCAAAAAATTAACAGTTATACGATAACTATCATTAATCGTATATACCCTATTTGCCATTTCTACGGAAATCTGTTTTCTGTTACAACAAATACATCCTAAATTTTTTCTTGTATTTGTTTCACTCTTTCTGTTTTTTATTCGTGTCTGGCATGGGATAAAACTTTGTGTGACCGGACACATAGGTTACACTTTAGACCGGAGACATGGGTAACACTTTTTTAATAACTGTATTCTGCCTTTCCCTCTCTGCGAACTCTGCGACTCTCCGGTGAGAATTCCTTCCCTGTCCAAAAATCATTTGACAACTCCCTTAAAATACTTACTATACTAAACACTGTCTATAAAAAACCTGCTCGCTTTTCTGAAATAAATTAACAAGAAAACGAAAGGTATTGGAGGGGTAAAATGCAGTTAAATGCCGATAAATTAGTCTGTTCTATTAAAAAACCACGCAAGGAATTTACTAAAAAGGATATCATAAAATTCATAAAAGATAATAATATCCCTATGCTTAACTTCAACTACGTAGGTGGCGATGGAAAACTCAAAACTCTTAGTTTCGCCATCAACAGCGAATCTCACCTTAACGAATTATTGGAATACGGAGAAAGAGTCGACGGATCAAGCCTTTTCTCATACATAGATTCCGCCAACAGTGACGTGTATGTCGTTCCTCGCTTCAAAACGGCATTCTTGAACCCTTTTGCCCCACTCCCCACCCTGAATATCCTATGCTCGTATTTCGATTCCAACGGGAAAGAACTTGATATCGCTCCCGAATATATCGTAAAAAAAGCTCACGAACAATTGAAAAAACATACCGGCATTTCCCTTAATACACTCGGTGAACTCGAATATTATATAATATTCGACAAAAAAGAAAATGACTGGTTCCCCGGAATACCACAGAAAAACTACCACGAAAGTTCTCCTTTCGTAAAATTCGGAAATCTTAGAGACGAAATCCTTTACACTATTTCGTCTATCGGCGCAAAAGTAAAATATGCGCATTCCGAAGTCGGCAACATAACACTCAACGGAAAAAGTTTTGAACAGTATGAAATCGAATTCCTACCCGAACCTCTTGAAGATATGGCAGACCATATCGTTATTGCCAAATGGATTATGCGAAACATCTCCGCAAAATACGGAGTCGGGATTACTTTTGCCCCTAAATTAGCTTTCAATCACGCAGGCACAGGCTTACATATTCATATTGAAGCCGCTAAAAACAACAAAAATATTACCCTCGATAATAACGGAAAACTAAGCGTTACCGCTAAAAAAATTATCGGCGGATTATTGGAATTATCCCCGAGTCTTACCGCTTTCGGGAATACAACCCCGATTTCTTATATGCGATTGGTCCCTCATCAGGAAGCTCCCACATACATCTGCTGGGGCGAAAAAAATCGTTCTGCCCTTATCAGGATTCCACTCGGCTGGGCATTAAAAAACTCTATGAGCAAACAAGTCAACAAACAAGATACCACCAAACCAACGGATTGCCCGGAAAAACAAACGTTTGAACTCCGCTCGCCCGACGGTTCGGCTAACATACACCTTCTGCTCGCAGGCATCGCAGTCGCCGCAAGACACGGTTTAATGAACGATAATTCCTTAAAGCTAACTCAAGACCTTTATGTTGACAAAAACATATTCCACAGCGAAAAACGAAACGAACTAAAACATCTTCCCGTTTCCTGTAAAGAATCTGCTAAAAAACTAAAAGAACAAGAAAGTATCTACCTTGAACATAATGTCTTCAGTCAGAAAATCATTGACGGATTAATCAAACGGCTTGAATCTTTCGACGAAAAAGATTTAGGCACTACGCCTGAGGAAATTCAAAAATACATAGAAAAATTCATCAACTGCGGCTAATCCCTTTTTCCGTGTTTACTCTTTCCTCTCTTTTCTTTATTACTCCTGTTAATCCTATCCTATTTTCTTTTTATTCTGTGTTCTCCCTATTTAAAACTCTGTGTACTCAGTAGTAATTTTCTTCCATTTTTTCTTTTTGTTTTGAGCTTTACTCTATATTTCCCCTTTTTTCTCTGTGCACTCTGTGGTTGAAATTTCCGTTTCTTTGTTGGAATCTTGTGAAAATCGTGTGGTTAGTTGGACTTTGTTCTGTCAGGAACTTAGTCCAACTTATCCTGCTATGCTGGAAATCTTGTGGTTTCTATTTTGTGGTTCTTTTTTGGATTTTCTTCTCGCCCTTTTCTTACAGCGTATTCAGCAGTTTCACTATTCCTGCTATCATAGCTTCGGGCTTCGGGGGACAACCGGGAATATACGCAGAAACAGGCACCCACTTGTCAAACGGCCCTACTACGGAATATGCATCCGCAAACATACCGCCGGAACACGCACATCCGCCAATCGCTACGACTAAACCCGGCTGCGGCATCTGTTCGTACACTCTCATAAGCCTGTCTTTGGTTTTTAAAGTTAATGAGCCCGTTACAAGCATCACGTCTGCATGTTTGATGGAACCGACTAATTTTATGCCGAATCTTTCTAAGTCAAATCTTGGAGTTAACGTATCAAGTATCTCTATGTCACAATTATTACAGGATGCCGCCGCAAAATGAAATACCCATATCGATTTCTTTAATGCCCATTTATTCATTTACGCCTCCAGAATGCTAACCGCGACACAAACTGCTTCCCGACCTGAACCTTCGTTACCTCTTCATCCGTTAAGAATTTCAACGCACCCGTAGGACAACTCGATACGCAATTCGGACCATCTTCATCGCCTTTACATAAATTACATTTATCAGGTATGTGTCTCAAAAGCATGGAATCCAAAACCCCGAAAGGACATGCGTATATGCAGCTCGTACAACCTACACACTTAAAACTCGAACGGCTTACTATGCCGGTTTCCTTGTCCTTGCTTATCGCTTCTTTAGGACACGCCTTCAAACATAATGCGTCTTCACAATGCCTGCAAGCAAGCGGTAAATAAGCTACCGTTTCTACGCCCGATACGACAATCCTGTCCTCACCCTTGAATGTCAGTTTACAGGCCGAACTACAGCTCTTACAACCAATACAGTAATCTAAATCGACGACTAATCTCTTTTGCATACGCTCACCTCAATCGGTGGAAACTCGCAAATACCTGAACTTATATTTAATTCAAATAATGACCTTGCTTCGGGTAATTCCGTAGAAACAAGTAAAACTCTTTCAGGAACTTTATTGGAAATATTTACCTTGAATTCGCTTTCGCCTACTGAAGATTTTATCTCGACGATGGAACCTTCTTTTACTTTTAATTTCTTTGCATTATGACTATTCATTATAACTATCGGCTCGGAGAATAACCCCTTGAATTGATATGCGGTTTTCTCTCCCATAAGTATGTAATCCCCTTGCGGGATAACCATATTACTCACCCTGCTCAAGACTTCTTCCAATTTCAATTCCTTAACGACAGGTTTTCCCGGACTTACCACACTAATCTTGTTTTCTGCTAACGCATATACTATTTCGCCCACGCATTTCGTTCCGCTTAAGGGTTTTACGCCGTTTATTACTTTCTTTTCTCCCTCGAAAAACGTCTTTATAGTACCGCTGGTTTCCGTTAACAAAGTCGTCGGCATAAACAAATATGAAAGCCTGTTCTTTGCAAGTTCCGGCATCATCGTAACCGTGGAAGCCATAAACTCAAGTTCGTCTAAATAATCCCATATCTGGGGATAATACACCGGAGACATCGCTCCAAAATTTAATAAACATTTTATTTCTTTCTTTTTAATGCCCGATAATATCTCGCTAAAATCAACATTCCCGGGAACGCTTGCCGATTCGCCAAGCCATAAAAATTTCTTATCCCCTTTCAAGGATGAAGCGAAATACTGCGCCATCCCGGAAAATACCATCGGGTCTGTAGTTTTTCCGAATGAATTGCTCGCTATTACTACCGCTTTTTCACTTTCGTTCAACGAATTCAATACTCCGCTTAAAACGCTCTGCTCTATACAGCCTTTTAATTCACCTGTTTTGCCTTTAGCAAGATTCGCCATATCAAGCAGAACAAGAGCTTCTTTTCCTACGTCTGTTTTAATAAAAGTATCGGCAAAACCCGCCGTAGAAGTAACAAACGAATCCAGCACAAAAATCCTGTTCTGTTTGTTGCAGTATCTTACGTCAAGTATGGCTTTCGCTATCACGGGAAACTGGCTGAACAAATCCCCTATAATAAAGAAAGTCTTGCTGTCTTTTATATCGTCAAAATTCGCAATTTTAACATCAGGTAAAACATAATTAAAATAATGTTCGGGTTCAATATAACTTGATGCCAGTTTAGTTATCCCTTTTAACTTTACAAACTCGCATACAAGCGAATACTCTTCAATAGTCAGATTTGTATCATAAGTAACTGCAATTTCCGAGCCTTTATAATTCTTTAATGCCGATATAATTTCATTAAATGCATCTTTCCAGCTAATCTCCTGTCCGTTTCTCAAAGGAGAAGTTAAGCGCTGGCTTGCGGATAGATAAATAGGCAGTGCATTTCCGCGGCTGCAAAGTCTTCCCTCGTTAGCGCCGGACTTAGAATATTTAATGTCTACGACGCCTATATCGCTTTCATTCAAAGAGGTTTCACAACCAAGGGTACAAAAATTACAAGTTACCTTTTGCATTATCCTACTTAAACCATAATGCTATAGTTTGTCAACTATTTTTTGTTATTCCTCTTTGCTAAAAATACTACAAATATTCTTTGTAGTAGTTTGTAGGCACAAATTCACTTTGTGCTCTTTTTCTGCGCCTCTGTAGTTTGATATCACTATTTGTTCTTTTTCAACATGCAAACCCTCAAACATACAAACTTTCAAACAATTTATTTCTGTTCTCTGAGCTCTCTGTTTTTAACTCTGTGCTCTCTGTAGTAAAAATCTTTTATCTTCTTTTTGTCTTTATTCTCTCAACTCAAGTTTTTATTTCTTCTCTGTGTACTCTGTGGTTTAATTTTTTTCCTTCCTACT
>JAQTXJ010000155.1 GCA_028688815.1 bacterium
ACGTATGAATTTCTACATCACCCGAGACAGGTAATCCGTTAAATTCAATAATTGCGTTCTTAAAATCGGGGCCGTCCTCTAAGTTCAATTCGCCCGGGAAAACTATATTTATGGATTGAGAATCTTCAGTCAGGGGATTAGTTTTTATTGACTGAGTTTGCCATATCCAGGAGATGAGGGACTCTTTTAGGTAGTTTTGTTTTGCTGAGACTTTGCATTTTTTAATAGCCATGTTTTGACGAACAAATCCAAATCACCATCCATTATATTCTGCAATTTGCCTGATTCTACCCCCGTGCGATGGTCTTTAACCATTGTATACGGGCAAAAAACATAAGAACGTATTTCCATTCCCCATGATATTTCTTGTTTTTGCGGGGTCATTTCCGCAAGCTTTTTTTCATCTTCGTTCTTTTTTAACTGGTATAATCTTGACTTTAATACTTTCATTGCATTCTGTTTGTTGTAGAATTGAGAACGCTCGGATTGGCAGGATACAACTATACCTGTTGGTAAATGAGTTATTCGTATGGCGGAGGAAACTTTATTTACGTTTTGTCCACCTGCCCCGGAAGACCTAAAAGTATCTATTTTTAAATCTTCCTCTTTTATGCTTATTTTCCCATCGTCTTCTATTAGCGGATATACAAAACAGGAAGCAAAAGAAGTGTGCCTCTTGCTGTTCGCATCAAAAGGAGATATCCTGACGAGCCTGTGTACTCCAGACTCGCTTTTTACCCATCCATAAGCGTTATTGCCTTTTACTTCTATTGTTACGTTTTTTATTCCGGCAATATCGCCTGATTCATAATCTATTATTGTTGCCTTAAACCCTTTTCTTTCAAACCACCTCAAATACATTCTCAACAACATAGATACCCAGTCGCAGGATTCGGTCCCTCCCGCTCCCGGATGAATGTTCAACAATGCAGGATAAGTATCTATTTCATCATCAAAGATATGATTGATTTCTATCTCTTCTATTTTATCGATAAGTTTGGTAATTTCGGATTCCACGGGTTCACCGAGTTTTGCGAATTCGATTAAATCGGCATATTCCGTAGAAACTTGTTCTATTTCTTTCACGATTTCCTGGTGTCTTGAGAGGGATTCGCTGAATTCGCGCGCCCTGTTGTTATCATCCCAGCACCCGGGTTTGCTTAATTCGTCGTTTAACTTTGAGACTATTTTTTTATGTTTCTCGACGTCAATTAAGCCCTGCAGTTCTGCGAATTTCTCCTGCAGCCGCTTTACCATTTCTTCTGACATAGCCATTTGTCCATATCATAGTTGATTATCAAAAGAAGTCAAGTAAAATAGGAATCTGCTTTTTCAGTTTTGCTTACAGGGAATGGCAAACTTATTATTGACAATTATTGTAAGCGATTTATATTCTTTATTCTAATTTCTTAATTGAAATGGAAAATAAAAACTACATTACCACCCCGCCTCAGCGGGGTAAACTCAAAACACGAAAGCACCAAGAAAAGATAGTAATTGATGAATTACAAAATTATAGACTAAATCTGTTTTTCGCGTTTTCTATAATTTCTTTGTCTTTCGTGGTAAAAAGAATTAAACTATTTTTATAAAGGGGATAAAATGATATATCTGGATTACAATGCCACTACTCCTACGGATGCAAAAGTCGTTGAAGCTATGCTGCCGTATTTCTCCGATAACTTCGGAAATCCTTCCAGTTCATACAGGTTAGCGCATACAAGTTTAAAAGCAAAAGAAGAAGCCAGAGAAAAAGTTGCTTTACTTATCGGCGCAAATACTAACGAAATCGTTTTCACATCCGGCGGAACGGAGGCAGATAATTTTGCCATCAAGGGAGTCGCTTTTGCAAACCACCGCCATAGCGGGATCTCCGATAAAAATAAGGGCAATCATATTATTACGTCTACAATAGAACACCACGCGGTATTCAATTCCTGTAAGTGGTTGGAAGAACAGGGATTTAAAATAAGCTACATTCCCGTAGACAAGTATGGAATTATAGACTTAAACAAATTAAAAGATTCCATAACGGATAAAACAATTCTCATCTCCGTAATGCACGCAAACAATGAAGTCGGGACTATTGAGCCCATTAGCGAGATAGCAAAGCTTGCAAATAAAAACGGAATTTATTTTCATACGGATGCGGTTCAGACAACTGCCAAAGTTCCTATAAACGTTCATAACATGGGTATAGATTTGCTTTCCTTGTCTGCGCATAAGTTTTATGGACCTAAGGGCGTAGGCGCTTTGTTCATTAAAAAAGGAACAAAGCTGGATGAATTTATACACGGGGGGCATCAGGAAAAAGGTATGCGGGCAGGCACTGAAAATATCCCGGGAATAGTAGGTCTGGGAAAAGCCTGCGAATTAGCCATACAGAATCAATATGCGGAAGAAGAAAGAATCAAAACATTAAGAGACAAATTGGAAAATAAAATATTAAAAGGAATAGATGAAGTAGTTCTTAACGGGCATCCAACAAACAGGTTAGCCGGAACATTAAACGTATGTATAAAATACGTTGAAGGCGAGTCAATGCT
>JAQTXJ010000081.1 GCA_028688815.1 bacterium
TAGTATTACCAATTGCCCTTTTCTTAAACGGGGCATAATTTCATTTGAAGTTGCAAGAATATAAGAAATATCGGGATCTTTGTTTAAATTAACGGGAGTTGGAACGCAGGTTTGTATTATATCACATTCAGCTAATCTATTATAATCAAGGGTAGCGCTTAATTTTTTTGATTTTACGACTTTTTGAAGTTCCGATTCGGGAGCATCTTTTATATAACTTTTGCCTTGATTTACGAGATCTACTCGTTTTGATTGAATATCAAATCCTAATGTTTTAAATCCCTTTTGTGATGAAGATAAAGCAAGAGGTAACCCTACATAACCAAGCCCAATAATTCCTATTTTAGCTTCTTTAGAACGTATTTTTTTTTCTAAATCCATTTTAACTCCTTCTTTTTTGAATGTTTTTATTAAATACTTTTTTCCATTCGGTTTGTTCCGTTTCCGAAAGGTTATTTATCCAATTTAAACAAAATGCAAAGAAAACAGCAGTAAAAAGGCTTAACATAAAAGCAATAATTATTATAACCGAACGTTTAGGGTAACTCTTTCTTTCTGGTATTGTGGGGTGTTCAAGAATATTAATCGTCGGACTGTCTTTTATTTCTTGAGATTTTGCGAGCTCATATTGTTCTGTGAGTAAACCTAATACTTTTTCCTGTATTTTAATGTCTCTTGTTAATCTTAATAATTCTAATGATACTGTTGGTAAATTATTAAGGGGGACAGAAAATCCTATACCAAAATGTGAACCATCTTTTTCATATTCCATTTTATGTAATTTAACATTCAATTCTTTTAATTCTGAATTTATTCTAACAACTTCGGGGTTTTCTTCTGTAGCATAATCACGAAGCATAGCTAACGTTATTTCATCTGAAATAATCTTTGCTTTGATATCGGCAATTGCTACAAGTATTGGTTGAAGTTCATCCTGCAGAGATATTGTTTTATTTATTCCCTGAAATTCACATAAAGAATCCTCTGTTAATTTTAATTTATTTTTAACTTCTTCCAGCCTTTTTTCAATAAAAATGCGGTTTCTTTTTCCAATACTCATTAATAAATTTTTATTAATTAAATCAAGATTTTTTATGTATGAATCAGTCATTAATTTTGCTAATTCCGGAGTATTTCCTGTAACAGATAATAGAATTATTCCTTCCGGAGTTACGCTTATTATGGTAGATTTGCTAAGTATAGAGTATGTTCCTTTCATTGTTCTTGTTTTATAAACTTTCATTAATTGACCATCTTTAATTACGCCATCCATTACAGGTTTAGATTTTAATATAGCGGCAAATAAATCTGAAGGCGTGTTTCCTGTTAAACCTGATATACTACCGAGACCTAACATACTTGTTCCAATATTTCCTAACATTTCTGTTCCGGATAATGGGGGTAATAAAGATGCTGTGGAAGTATATTTTTCCGGTATGATAAGAGATATAATTAATGCAAAAGCAGTAATAATAAATGTATTCCAAAAGATAAACTTACGATACTCTACCAGCACTCTTATATAATCTAACAGACCTATCTTTTTATCCATTTTTTATTGTTTAAAGGATAGCCATACTAATACGGTTGTGTAAGCTATTGTAGTAAATGCAGATACTATACTAACGTAATCTTGCCACCATTTTAATGTTAAAAGACTAACTACAATAATATCATTCCTTTCTATTTTTGTATTGTTATTAAGAGGGATTTTGATATTGTTTTTAACTATATAACTTTTTTTAATATCTGCTCTTTCATTAAATCCGCCTGCCAATCCAATATATTCCATCGCGGGTTTATCAGGAAAAAATGGGTATGCGCCCGGAATTGCTACTGCACCGTTTACATATACAACATCGTGAAAATTCACTATTGTCAGTGTTACATTAATATTCTTAAAATATTTCTTAAATTCTTCCTGAGTTTGGGTCATTGCTTCCAGTAGTGTTAAATTAAACAATCTCAGAGTTCCTAATACCGTTCCCCCTGCAGGAACAATTGGTGTTTCTGTTTTTTCAGGAGTCTGAACCGGTCTTCCTCCGGATTGGATAAAGATAGTTCCTTGAGGAGAAATAATTTGAGTATAAGTGAAGTTTATATGCCCGGATATAGTTACTGCTATTTCATCGCCTATTTGCAATTTATAATCGTTAGGAACGGGAGGCAATACTAATAAAGCAAATAATATTCCTATCATTTTGCTCCTTTAATTTTCGAATTTTGTTTATTTTTTCGTAATTGTCCATACCATAGCGTTTCAAATTCTTTATATTCAGGTTTAGTTCTAATTTTTTGCCACCAATTTTTATTTTTGACATACCAATTTATTGTTTGCTCCAACCCTTTATCAAATGGTATTTTTGGTTCCCAATTGAGCAAAGACTTTGCTTTTTTGCGATTTGCAAAAAGTCTTGTTACGTGTCCTGGTCTATCACCAATGAATTCTAAAAGTTTATCAGGTTTTTTCAGAGTATTGAGAATAATTTTTGCAATATCAATTACGTTTACTTCCATTTGGGAACCGACATTTATTACTTCACCATCTATATTTTTCTTTTCCAAAGCATTCCATATTCCTCTTACAGTGTCTGTAACATAAGTCCAATCACGAGTGTTTTTGCCATCCCCATATATTAAAAGATTTTTATTTTCAAGAGCATTTGTTATGAAAAACGGGATTAACTTTTCCGGGTATTGATTTGGTCCATAAACGTTAAAAGGTCTTATTATTGTAATCGGCAGTTTATAAGTTGCCCAATAAGAGTATGCAAGTCTATCTGAACCTGCTTTAGCTCCTGCATAAGGAGATTGTGGAGCAATTGGATGGCTTTCATCCATAGGGACTTTTTGTGCGCTGCCATATACCTCTGAAGTTGATATATGTATAAATTTTTCCACAGGATGTTTTTTTATTGCCTCAAGCAATACTTGAGTGCCTTTAAAATCCGTATCCATAAATGGGTCAGATAATGTAATTGACCGGTCTATATGTGTCCATGCGGCAAAATGCACCACTTTATCTTGTTTTTTGATGAGATTAAACGCTAATTTTTCATCAAGTATATTCCCATGACAGAAGGAAAAATTTTTGTTTCTTAATATTTCCGGCGTAAAATTATCCATATTCCCGCAATAGGTAAGGGCATCAAGAACGGTAATTTTTACGTCGGGATGTTCTTTTGAAACGAATTTTACAAAATTGCTTCCTATGAAGCCGGCACCACCTGTTATTAAAAGTTTCATTTTATTTATCCATCCTTACGATCCCAATCATAAGGTATTTCCTTACTATGAGGAGGAATCCTAAATTCATCGGGAGTATCGTAATTATAAGGTTCCGTTGGTATATTTATTACAATTGCTTCCGTTTCCGAAATACATTTAAATCCATGATATACATAAGGGGGTATGTGTAACAAGATAGGATTATATTCACCTATGAAGAACTCGTTTATTTCGCCAAATGTTTTAGATTCTTTTCGTCCATCATATAAGACAAACTTCATCATTCCCTTTATACAGGTCATATTGTCATATTGTATTTTGTGAAAATGCCATCCCTTTACGACGCCCGGGTATGCTGTAGTCATATATGTTTGTCCAAATTTCTGGAAAAAAGAATCATCGTTTCTTAGTATCTCACTAAGATGTCCTCTTTCATCAGGGATAACTTTTAATTTTTTTGTTTTAACGCCTTCTATCATAAAAAAATAGAGGTCTCGTTTTTATCTAAACGAACCTCTTTTAGTTAATATTCGACTGACATTTTTTACTCACAAACCTTAAAAAACCATCCTGCCCTATATAACTCAGAGCCAATACCTCCTTTTATATATATGCTTAAAAAATATTTATATTTTAATATTAAAGAATAATTTATAAATGTAATTTTTTTTTATTATTTGTCAACAAAAATTATAATATATTAAACAAAACGGTTAAGTGTAGAAAAATGTTCCAGATGTAATAAATATATTTTTAATTCTCTTAATGAGGGCAACTTATCAGTAGGTAGATTAATAAAGTTAAAATATTATATGTATAAATGTGTTGAAGTAGTTACTGTCTACCTTGTAAAGAACTTAGATAATACAATGGTCTTTGTCTTGAAATCTATTATATTTACGCCTAACATTCCCTTTTCAAAGTTAAGCATTGCGAAACTTGGAGCAGCGCCTCTTTTATCTTCAGGTTTTAAATGTCCGGGGTTAACATAAATTATATCTTTTACTCTTTCAATAGAGGGAATATGAGTATGACCATACAAAATTACGTTTACGTCTCCTGATTTTGTTGCTTCTTTAGGATTAATATCTCCCGACAAGTCTTCTTTGTTAGATTCTTTTGTATGAGTAATAAGAACGTTCCAATCATTAAATTCTAATATGAGACGGTTGGGAATATCGGGATTTTTATAATGTTCTGTATTTATACCCGGGACTCTTATTATATCAGGCCACTTAACTACATCTTCCCACTCGTCTCCCAGATGAATGATTTTTTCTACATTTGTTGTTTGAAACCATTTAACGACTTCCTCTACCCATTCAATATTATTATGTGAATCGCTCATTAATCCTATTTTCATTGTTCCCCCCTTTAGTTAAAAAATTATCAACAAAATATTAAAAACAGAATGTATTATATTGATGATTATTTATTTTTGTCAACTTTTCATTTTTAATTTGCGGAATAGATATTGAATCTATGTTTATAACAATATGATAGGAAGCCAAATAGATATTTGTTAAAATAAAACATTTAAAATCATCTATAGATTATGTTTATTGAAAAATGTCTTGACTTTTAAAGTTTATTAGGTTAAAGGAACTTCACAGATATTGTTTAAATTAGGAAAAAAGGATTTTTAGAATTGTCTGCTTTTATAAAAAATAGTGGAGTAATACATCAAAGTAAGGAATTAAGGAATTAATTTATTATGGGTAAAATATTAATAATAGATAAAGATGAAAGTTTATGTAATGAGTTTAGTAATTTTTTAACTCAAAAAGGTTATGAGGTGTCTTCAGCACATGATGGTAAAGTTGGTTTTTCCCTTTTTAAGACATTTGTTCCTGATGTAGTGCTTTTAGCAATAGATTTACCCGGTATAGAGGGATTACATCTTCTTGATTGGATTATATCTATCAATAATAACGCAAAAGTTATTATAATATCTGCGTTTGGAACATATACGAACGTTAAGCTTGCTTTTAAAAAGGGGGCAATAGATTTCTTTGTAAAGCCTCTTGATATGAAAAATATAGAATCAAAAATAAAAAACATTCTTTTAAAGTAGGCATAAATTGTGGCAACTTGGCGAATTTACTTGTATGTATAGGGAAAGAAAAAAGAAAAGATAGTTTTTTGTTTTTATAAAAGTTTGTTTTTTTATACTTCTTCATTTTAATCTTGACAAAAGAGTTATAAATGATATTTTGCAAAGAATGAAAGTAATAAAATCTGCTGTAAAGGCTGCAAGGCAAAGTCGTAAAAGGGAAAAAAGGAATAATGCAGTAAAGGCAAGCATTCGGGACGAGATAAGAAAACTTAGAAAAGTTCCAGATGCGAAAGCGCTGGAAAAAGTTTATTCTGCTATTGATAAAGCTGTAAAACACGGTGTTTTACATCGCAATACAGCGGCAAGAAAGAAATCCAGATTTGCCAAATTGATAAAAGTTCCTAAAGCCAAGCCTTCTGCTGAAAAGAAATAAGTCCTCATACCTGTCTGACAGTAGGCAGGCTAGACTTCCGGATAAATGCTAATATTGGAACTTCTAACTACAAGTAAGATGGTTGTGTTGCTTAGATATTAGAAAATCCACAAGCAAGGTGCTTGTGGAACATTAGAAAAATTGAAAAATCAAGCTTATAAAGTTTTGATAAATAGAAGAATTACAAAAGAAGTTAAAATAGGTAATACCCTCATTGGTGACAAAAACCCAATCTTAGTTCAATCAATGACAAAATCCAATTCTATATCTGCCATCATAAAAGAAATAAACATTCTTGAATCAATAAAATGTGAAATAATAAGAATAGCGGTTCCGGATTTTAAGACTGCAAGAGCAATTAAAAAAATAAAAAAAGAGACTTCCATCCCTGTTGTGGCAGATATACATTTTAATTACAGACTTGCAATTGAATCAATAGAAAATGGCGCGGATAAGATTCGTATAAATCCCGGAAATATTGGAGGAAAAGAGAAAGTAAAAGCGGTTGTTAATTGTGCAAATGAACATAAGATTCCAATAAGGGTCGGTAT
This sequence comes from bacterium, assembly GCA_028688815.1. GTDB lineage: Bacteria > Hydrothermota > UBA3073 > JACQXS01 > JAQTXJ01 > JAQTXJ01. Next base: position 6,269 of record JAQTXJ010000081.1, read on the forward strand.
CAATTCCGGTTCACTCGAGAAACATTTACTTACAAAATATGGGAGTCCTGTTGCAGATGCTCTTGTCGAGAGCGCAGAAATATGGGTTAAAACGATTGAGGATATGGGTTTTGATAAAATAGTGCTTTCAATAAAATCCTCGGATACATTGGAAACAATTATGGCTTATCGTAAAATATCAAGCAGAATAGATTATCCACTTCACTTAGGTATTACAGCTGCTTCAGGAGGAGATATAGGTATTGTGCGTTCTTCGGTGGGAATTGGCACACTTTTAGCCGAAGGAATTGGAGACACAATAAGGGTGTCTTTAACGGGTACATCCGTTGAGGAAGTAAAAATAGGATATGAAATATTAAAAACGCTTAGTCTAAGAGAAAATAATATTCAGATTGTTGCATGCCCAACATGTGGAAGATGTCAGATAGACGTATTGAAGTTAATAAAAAGGATAGAAAAGGAATTAAATAAGATAAGTTATAAACCTAAATCGGCTATAAAAATTGCAGTAATGGGGTGTGTTGTAAATGGCCCCGGCGAAGCAAAGGATGCAGATTTTGGAATAACAGGGGGCAAAGGAGAAGGGATTATATTTAAAAAAGGTAAAATAGTAAAAAAAGTGTTAGAAAAAAATATAGTTTCTGTACTTATGGAGGAAATATGCAAAGAATAATGTGTAAATCAAAAATATCCGGTTTAAAAATAACTCATAAGGGATTGCAATACCAGGGTTCAATTGAATTGCCCCCTGAAGTTCTTGAAGCCGCGGATATATTTCCCGGGGAGATGATACTTGTAATAAATGAATATAACGGGGCAAGGTTTGAGACGTATGCAATAAAAGGAAAACAGGGACGTTGTGGATTGTTGGGTGGTGCAGCAAGATTGGGGGAAGTCGGAGATAGATTACTTGTTATATCGTCGGGAATTATGGATTCAAAGGATGCAAAATCAAACTCTATAAAAGTTGTATTTTTGAATGAAGACAATAAGATTGTGAGCACTAAAAAACATTAAATAAGTTACAAATAGAGCGATTATTCGGTATTTTTTATTCTTTCTTTAAGTATGACCAAAAACACACCCGAAAAACAAGAAATTCTAAATAAAATAAAAGAAATTTATAAAGGTAAAGGGAAATGCATACAAAAGAGATTAAAGGAGTTTAAAAAAATTTATAATAATGGAAATAATAAAGAAATATTTGCAGAACTTGCATTTTGTTTATTAACCCCGCAGTCAAAGGCAAAAAGCTGCTGGAATGGGATAGAAAATCTCCTACAGAAAGAACATTTGTTTGAGGGAAATGAAGAGCAAATTCTTGGCGAACTGAATAAGGTGCGATTTAAGTTTAAAAAAGCAAAATATATTATCAGAGCGAGAGAAGAACTATCCGGCAATATAAAATCTAAAATAGATGAATTCAAGGATTCATATGATACGCGGGAATGGTTGGTTCAAAACGTGAAAGGGATGGGGTACAAAGAAGCAAGTCACTTTTTGAGAAATATAGGATTGGGAGAGAAATTGGCAATTCTGGACAGGCATATATTAAAAAATTTGAAGTTATTGGGAGTAATAAAAGAGATACCGAGTTCTTTATCTAAAAAGGAATACCTTATGATAGAAAAAAAGTTGACAGAGTTTGCAAAAAAGGTAAACATAAGGATGGATTATTTAGATTTAATTTTATGGTGCAAAGAAACAGGAGAAATATTTAAGTAAAGAGGGGAAAAATATGGATTTAAATACTTTATATAACATAGGTTATGGGATGTATATTGTTAGTTCAAAAAGTGGGGAGAAATTTAATGGGCAAATTGCAAATACCGTATTTCAAATTACTGCCGAGCCGCCTACAATAGCGATTAGTATAAATAAACAAAATCTTACTCATAAGTTTATTGAAGAGAGTAAACTTTTTACCGTTTCGATATTGTCAAAAGAAACTCCGATTAAATTCATAGGAGATTTTGGGTTTAAATCAGGCAAAGAGGTAGATAAGTTTAAGGATATAGAACATAAAATTAGTTCAAACGGAATGCCTATAGTGATTGAAAATACAATAGGTTATGTGGAAGCCAAAGTAGTAAACAGTCTTGATATAGGGACGCATACCATATTCGTTGGAGTAATCATAGATGCGGAGACAATAAAAAAAGAAGAACCTATGACGTATGCTTATTACCATACTGTAAAGCGGGGGACATCACCCAAAACAGCGCCTACCTATATTAAACCTGAGATAGTTTTACAGGCAAAAGGAATGGAAAAGTATAAATGTAAGGTTTGTGGGTATATATACGACCCGCAAAAAGGGGATGCCGAGTCAAATATTAAACCAGGAACATCCTTTGATGAGTTGCCGAAGGATTGGTTATGTCCGATATGTGGAGCAGACAAATCAGAGTTTGTAAAAGAGGGGGGAAAATGAGCAAGGAATTAAAGGGAACAAGAACGGAGAAAAATTTATTAAAAGCATTTGCAGGTGAATCACAGGCAAGGAATCGGTATACGTATTTTTCATCAAAGGCAAAGAAAGAGGGATTTGAACAAATATCAGCTATTTTTACGGATACTGCGGATAACGAGAAAGAGCATGCAAAAAGATTGTTTAAGTTTTTAGAAGGCGGGGCTTTAGAAATTACTGCAGAATTTCCGGCAGGAAAAATTGGAGAGACTGCAGAAAACTTAAAAGCATCTGCAGAAGGGGAAAATCACGAATATACTACTATGTATCCCGAGTTTGCGCAGATAGCAAAAGAAGAAGGATTTAATGAAATCGCCCAGGCATTTAGAGCAATCGGGGCTGCAGAAAAAGGGCATGAAAAAAGATACTTAGATTTACTTGAGAACATTAAGAAAAATAGAGTTTTTAAAAAGGATTGTGCTGTTAAGTGGAGATGCAGGAATTGCGGATATATTCACGAATGTGATGAGGCACCTGAAAAATGTCCGGCATGTACACATCCAAAAGCATATTTTGAGCTTTTAGCTGAAAATTATTAGTATGAAAAGTTCTGACCACAAGCAAGATGCTTGTGTTACATTGAAATTATGAAAAAAACTATCATTGCTAAAACGGGATGTCCCATAGGAGTTATTATTCTTGCAGCAGGGGAAGGCAAGAGGATGCATTCTGATTTGCCAAAAGTTTTGCATCCTATATGTGGAAGACCACTTTTATGGTATGTAAAAGAGACTGCAAAGAATATAAAATCTGCGAAAGTTGTCGCAGTGGTTAGTAAAAACAAAGAGAGGATAGAAAGTTGTATAGAAGATAAAACAATAGAGTTTGTTATACAATTTCCGCCTCGCGGAACAGGTGATGCAGTACTTAAAGCAGAAGAAGCTCTTAAGGATTTTGATGGTTTGGTAGTCATACTTTGTGGGGATGTGCCTTTGATAAAAGAAGAAACATTAATAGATCTTATCGAATATCATCTTTCAAAAAAGGCCTGTGCTACGATACTTACCACAATTTTGCCTGACGCGGGGGCTTATGGACGGGTAGTAAGAAAAGGTGATAAGGTAGTAAAAATAGTGGAAGCGGTGGATGCGAATAAAGAAGAAAAGAAAATAAACGAGATAAATAGCGGGATATATGTTTTTGATAAAAAGGAATTATTCTCTGCACTACATAAAATCAATCCATCAAATGCCCAGAAAGAATATTATCTTACGGATACCATAGAAATTATACAAAAAAAGGGATTAGGAGTATATGGTTTTGCCGCAAGT
>JAQTXJ010000082.1 GCA_028688815.1 bacterium
GAAGTTCATAGTTTATCTAATAGGGATAAGGTTCCTTTTGTCGGTAGTTTTGCGTGTTACACAGGAACGTTTTCGGCAGACGAATGCTTTACGGAATCCTGGATTCGTTCGGGATATCGTGGATCAATTGCAACGCTTGGTGCTTCAGTTTCTTCTTATTGGGAAGAAGATGATTTGCTGCAAAAATATTTATTTGATGAAATGTTTGATTCGGGGACTACATGTATAATGGGTGCGGTTAACGCTGCTAAAATTTTGTTGTACCAACACTATGGCGATTCTTCTTTGAGTTCGCAGGAATATGTCAGGATGTATAATCTTATGGGCGATGGTAGTGTAGATATTTATTCGGATGTTCCGCATCCTATTGTAGTACATTACCCGGCGGTATTTCCTATTGGTATATGCACTTTATACGTGTCTCTTACCGATAAAGGAGCTCCGGTTAAAAATGCTCTTGTATGCCTGAAAACGGATACTATTTATCCTGCATATACGGACAGTATGGGTTTCGCAATAATTCCATTAAACACTTCAAGCCCATTTTCGGGAACGATTACGGTGACGGGACATAATCTGGCGACTTTTGAAGACAGTATAACGATTACAGGCAAACAGGAAAGTTTCCCTGGTATTCAAACTTCTAAATTATCCGTATACCCAAATCCGGCTACAAAAAATGTAAACTTTATGCTTGAATTAGGCAACGATATTAAAATTCAAAATGGTAAAAAATTGTCTTCTGTAGGCTTGACTCTTGATATTTACGACCTAACTGGCAGACTAGTAAAGTCTTTCCCTCTGCGCTCATCACTGTCCGCTGTTGTAAGATGGGATTGCAAAGACAATTACAACAAAAAAGTCTATTCAGGAATTTATTTTTATAACCTTAAAACAACTACAGGCAAACTCTTAAAAACAAACAAATTGATTTTGCTATGACAGAGAGTATAAACATAGAAACTAAAAACAACAGAGCCCAGATTTGTTCCGGAGAATTAGTTGGTTTTGAACAGGATGGTGTAAAGTATATACACGGTGGCGGGAAACCCTCAGACTTAAAACAAAAGGAAGATTATTCCGGATGGCAAAAGTCTGAAATTATAATGTTCCCTATTGTTGGAGCGGTTGTAGGGTATAAAGTTAAACTTGAAGATAGATTCGTTAGCCACGATATACACGGTATTTCCAACGCACTTGAATTTGTTACGGAGAGCCGGGAAAGCAATTCCGTTCAATTAGTACAGCAATATGACGGAGTGACCCCGATTAAAAACCCAAACTATAAACCCCGCAGTGCTTGCCCGGAATATCTTGAATGGCCGTTCAGGTATGAGCTTAGAAAATCAATAGAACTTACGGAAACGGGAATAAAAGTCGGAATATCTTTGACCAATAAATCAAATATAGATATGCCATATATGTTAGGTTTTCATCCTGCTTTCAGAACACTGGGAAAAGTTCATACTGCTGTTTTTGTTGAACTCAGCGGAGAGAGTTACACCTTGGAAGAAGTAATTAAGGAGTCAATTGAAGGCAACGGAGCGCTTTTTCTTAAAGGAGTCGAGCGTTTGTCTTATGAAAACACAAGCACAAAAAAAGGTTTTGAATTTGTATCCGGAAACTTTAACAATATAATGATGTGGTCTCCGGGTAAAGACTCAGGAATGTTTTGTATTGAACCCATAACAAATTTACCGGAGGAATCCCCCGCCGCAAGGAAATATTTTGTCAATAAAACTCAACACAAAATAGTTGAGCCGGGAAAAACAAAAGACTATTGGGTCGAAATAAAACCGCGCTGCTAAACAAACATTGTAGACACGAATTCAATTCGTGCTTCTTATTAGAGATGAATTGTCGGTGGAGAACCTCGCTCTCATCTCTCTTAATTCTTAACGTTTTCCTGTGCTCTTTTGCATTGTAGACACGAATTTCACGCTTTAGCGGGATCCCGTTCGCCGGTGCCAATTCGTGCAAATCTGTCTCCAGAGAACCGCCGGAACTAACGTCTCTACTTGATATAAAATAAAACAAGGGCAGGTTTTCACCTGCCCTTGTTTTTTACTATTCAGTTCTAAATTATTTCTTTCCCTTCTTCTTATCTTCGTCCACGACTTCGTATTCTGCATCTACTGGTCCTTCACCTTGTGGTCCTGCGGATTGCTGAGCTTCCGGTCCTTGCGACCCTTGAGTTTCCTGTTGAGGTTGCTCCGGTCCTACCCCTGCTCCCTGTCCCGGTCCTTGTTGAGCTCCCGTTTTCTTGTAAATTTCCTCAGCGATTTTGTAGCTCGCATTCTGTAAAGTCTCCATCTTTTGCGTAATTAACTTGGCATCGTCTCCCTTGAGAGCGTCTTTCAATTCCGTAATCGCTTTTTCTACCGTTTCTTTTTCGGATGGATTTACTTTATCCCCGAGGTCTTTCAAATTCTTTTCCGTAGAGTATACGAGTCCGTCTGCTTTGTTTCGCACTTCTATTAATTCTTGTTTCTGTCTGTCGTCGGCTTCGTGTTCTTTTGCTTCTTTTTCCATTTTATCTATTTCATCCTTGCTGAGTCCCGATGAGCCGGTTATTCGTATAGATTGTTCTTTGCTTGTAGCCTTATCTTTTGCCGAAACGTTTAATATCCCGTTAGCGTCTATATCAAAACTTACCTCTATTTGTGGAATGCCGCGTGGAGCAGATGGTATTCCGACCAAGTCAAATCTTCCGAGACTTCTATTGTCCTGCGCCATAGGTCTTTCCCCTTGTAGAACGTGTATGGTAACCGCATTTTGACCGTCTTCCGCAGTAGTAAATATCTGGGATTTATGAGTCGGTATGGTTGTATTTCTTGAAATCATTGCCGTTCTCACTCCGCCAAGGGTCTCTATTCCAAGGGACAACGGGGTAACGTCCAGCAGTAAAACTTCTTTGCCTTTCTCGTCTCCGCCTGCGAGGGAGGAAGCCTGGATAGCAGCGCCAATGGCAACTACTTCATCCGGGTTGACACTCCTGTTAGGTTCTTTTCCGAAAAATTCTCTTACGAATTTCTGAATCTTAGGCATACGAGTCATTCCGCCTACAAGCACTACTTCATCGATGTCGGATATGCTTTTTAGTTGGGAGCCTGTGCGTTTCATTGCATCTTCAAGCGCTTTTTCGCAAGGTTTGCGCGAGCGTTCAATTAAATCGCCTACCAGCGCTTCCAATTTTGCTCTTGTTAATTTCTGGTCAAGATGCTTTGGTCCGGATGCATCTGCCGTTACGAATGGCAAATTAATGGTCGTTTCCATAGATGTGGAAAGTTCACATTTTGCTTTTTCTGCAGCATCTCTTAATCTCTGTAATGCGTTTTTGTCTTTACCTAAGTCAATTCCATTGGTCTTTTTGAATTCGTCTATCAGCCATTCTACCAATCTCTGGTCAATATTGTCTCCACCAAGATGGGTGTCTCCGTTTGTGGATAAAACTTCAATAACTGCCGGTTTTGCCGACATATCTATTTCCAGTATTGATATATCAAAAGTCCCTCCGCCGAAATCATAAACTGCAACCTTTTCTTTTTTCTTTGTGCCCACTCCATAAGCAAGCGAGGCTGCGGTGGGTTCGTTTATTATCCTTAGAACTTCAAGCCCTGCAATCTTACCCGCATCTTTTGTTGCCTGACGTTGCGCGTCATTAAAATAAGCAGGAACGGTAATAACCGCTTTGCTTACTTTTTCTCCCAGATATGCTTCTGCCGATTTCTTCAAGTACTGTAAAATCATAGCAGAAATTTCAGGAGGAGAGTATTCTTTCCCTCCCATTACAACTCGTGCGTCCTGGTGTGGGCCTTCAGTTACTTTATAAGGAACAAGCCTCATTTCCTCGGACACCTCATCTTTCCTTCTGCCCATAAATCTCTTAATAGAATACACCGTATTTTCAGGATTTGTTACGGATTGTCTTTTGGCAAGAATGCCTACCAATTGTTCGCCGGAAGGCGTTATTGTTGCTACCGATGGGGTAGTTCTTCCGCCATCAGGGTTGGGAATTACCGTCCATTCCTTGCCGTCGGCAACCGCAACACAGGAGTTGGTCGTTCCTAAATCTATACCTATTGTTTTTTCTGACATTTTAGTCACCTCTCTTTTTAAGAAGCCCTTTCCGCCTCTGGCGGATTAGGGATTCTTACCTCTGCCTTGGCAGAGGCTTCTTTTTTATCTTCCTGCAAAAGCAGGGATTTGTTTTTTTTTATTTCTTCTACTTTTTCAGTAGAGTCACATACTTTTGATACAATAACCTTTGCCGGTCGCAGAACTTTATCGTTTAATGCATACCCTCTACAAAGTTCCTTAACGATTATGCCCTCTTCCATATCTTTTGTTTCTTCTACCCCTACAACTTCGTGTAACCTCGGATCGAATTTTGTCCCTTTCCCGCTAAAAGGTTTTACCCCTTTAGAGTCAAGAAACGCCAAAAAGTTATTGTAAATAAGCTCTACTCCTTTATAAAAATCTTCAATTTTTGGAGTTTCCACCGACTTTCCCTTTTTTTCATTTGTCTCAGATTTTGTTTCTCTGTCTTGTGAATTTAGAGTGTTGACCAATTTTAGTGCACTAAGGGCGTGTTCAAAATCGTCTACGACTCTTATAAAGTCTACAAGCATGTTCTCCCTTGTATATTGTAGTATTTCGGCCCGTTCTTTGACTGCCTGTTTTTTGTAGTTCTCAAGTTCGGCAAGGGAACGCAGGTATTTATCCTTATATTCCTCTGCTTCTTCTTTAAGCGTTTTACATTTTTTGTTCATCATTATTTTTGTCCTTTCAATAATGTTAGATGCGTATATTAATAAAAAGATTCAATTATTAGAAATTTTCTCTATAGGGCTTTTGTTTTTATGGTTGACAGTATGGGAAAATTGTTACAACATAATGAAGAAGATTGTAATTTTTGTATATTATAAAAATGAAGGGTATAATTATATTGTTTCTTATAATTATTTCAGATGTGACAAAAGGAGAAGAATTATTTAAGGACAAGGAAATATTTAAGCCGGGAAGAAAATGGACTTATAGCGTATCTTTTATTAATTCAAAAAAAGATACTGTTGACTCTCAAAAAGTAGAACTGGAAGTCTTTAAAGAAATGTTCTGCGGACAAAGAAAAGTAAAATGGAGATATTATAAAAATGGTAACTGGGAAAAAGGAGAAGAAACGGGAGTTGTCGAAGATAGCGAACAGGTTTTCCTTCATCCTCCTCGTCATTATGATTTTAGATTTACGGAACTTAGCAATTTCCCTGCATATTATTGCCAGAAGACCTTATGTATAACAAAAAAAGAACAAGAAGCAGGTATGGTATGGAAACAAATTAAAATATGGACAGGCGAGCTTAGTATAGGTAAGGGTTGGGGGAAATGGGAAAATTTGACTGTAAAAACTTATGCTAAAGTTGTTGGTAAAAAATATATTCGCACACTAATGAAAGATTCTTTGGAATGCTGGCAAATTGACACAAAAGGAGAAAGTAAATTAGGAATTTATAAAACTACTTATTATTTCCATCCGCAGTATGGATTTGTTAGATGGGAATATACAAAGCCAACCGGAGAACAAGTTATTCTTGACCTTGAAAAAGTTACGGGATTTTAAATAACAATCAAGGTAATCCTACCGGATTAGCTCGCTTCTCTGTTTAAATATAATGTCTGCGTTGGGTAAGCGAACTCGATTCCACGTTTTTCGAATTCTTCCTTTAGCGCAAGGTTAATTGTCTGTTGAAAATCCATATACCTATTATAGTCATTGTTTTTAACGTAATAAACAACTTCAAAGCCGAGGCTGAAATCGCCATAAGTTGAAAAATGGGCGCGGTCAAAAGTTACGCCATCAATGTTTTTTATGATATTTGCTATTATGACGGGGATTTCTTTTAATTGTTGGGTAGTCGTTTGATAAGCAAGTCCAAACTTAAACGATATCCTTCTTTGTTCCATCTTTTTATAGTTCCTGACTCTTGATTTTGTTAAGTCGCTGTTTGCAAAAACCAACTGTTCTCCGTTCAGGCTTTTTATTCTTGTCGTCTTTATGCCTATGTTTTCAATAGTCCCCTGGTAGTTATCAATCGCAATGAAGTCCCCGATTTCAAACGGTTTATCAAGTATAATGGCAAAATAGCTGAACAAATCGCCTAAAACGGCTTGTGCCGCAAGAGCCACTGCTACGCCGCCGATGCCCAATCCAGCGACTACCGTTGAGACTTTAAATCCAAGATTATCGAGCAGGAAAACTATTCCCAGTCCCCAGATGATTACGTTTATTACCGTAATTATTCCTTTCAGGCTTCGTTCTTTGGCGGTGTCTTTTTCGCCTTTCAGCCAGTGAGTTTTTAGAGAATAAGTTATTACTTCTGCTAAAAACAAAATCCCGCAAATAGTTAAAAATACGGTTCCTACGACTTTAATGTCTTTTAATACTTTAGCGCCTAACGTTAGATGCCTTACCCCGACATAAAAAGCACCAAAATAAAACAAAGGTATTAAAGTTTTTTCGGAAATATGAATTAAAAAATCATCTACCGTTGTAGCGGTTTGTTTTGCTAATTTTTTTAGGCGTTTAAAAATAACTGTTTTTGTTATACTTATAATAAGAATAAGAAAAACAATAATACCGGCGCAGGCAACATAATTGGATATTTTATTGCCCCAAAATATTTCTTGCATAAAATCCTGAAACATATCCTCTCCTATTTTTTAGGCTCTATATTACCCCCATACTATTCTACCTATCCTGTTCCACCTTACTTTTTCCCATATTTTATAAAGTGGTGGTTTCTTGTCCCACGAAAAATACAATATCAATGATTTTCCGAGCAAATAGCGTTTATTGAGTGGCCCCCAGAACCTTGAGTCAAACGAAGCATCCCTGTTGTCTCCCATAACGAATATACATTCTTTTGGAACTTTTACGGGACCAAAATTATCTCTTACTTCCCCGCCGCCATTCATAAAACCGCTTTTTTCCCATATTTGCTGATATTGATAATCTTCTAATTGCAGTTTCTCGTAAACGGTCGGGTCGTCAAATTTAGTGTAATGTTCCTCTAAAAGCTTATTATTTACGTATACTTTTTTGTCTTTTATTTCTACGATATCCCCTGCGGTTGCGATACAACGTTTTACGAAATCTTTCCGCTCGTAAGGATATCTGAATATTACTATTTCTTTGTACTTTGGGTCGTGAAACTTAAGAATTCTCGTATCCGTGAAAGGGATTCTTATGCCGTATAAAAATTTACAGGCAAACAAATGGTCTCCTATGAGCAGAGAATCTTCCATTGAACCGCTTGGAATACGATATGCCTGAACTATAAATGCCCTGATTAACAAGACAACCACCACAATATAAACTAAATCTTTGACCCATTGGTTGACCCACTGATTGTAAGTATTTTTGTTGTTTTTGACCCACTGGTTGGGAGTATTTTTGTTGTTTTTTTGCCGGTTATCGGCACTTGTTTTTTTCATAATTTTTTACGGCATCCTCCTGATGTTTGTAACGATTACCACAAAATTCTGCCCATCCTGTTCCACCTTATTTTTTCCCATATTTTATAAAGCGGCGGGTCGGGATTCCATGAAAAATGTATAATCAATGTTTTGCCTAAAAGGTAACATTTATTAAGAGGTCCCCAGAATCTTGAATCAAAAGAGTTGTCCCTGTTGTCTCCCATAACAAATATGCAATCTTTAGGCACTTTTACGGGACCGAAGTTATCGCGAATTTCTCCTCCGCAACGCATAAATCCTGTCTTTTCCCATATCTTTTGATAATTCGTATTGTCTAATTGTAAGCCTTCATAAGTGGTCGGGTCTATATGTTTGGTATAGGGTTCGTCCAATAATTTATTGTTTACGTATACGTTTTTATTTTTTATTTCTATAATATCTCCTTCGGTTCCTATACATCTTTTTACTAATTTTCTTCGTTCGTAAGGAGCTTTAAAAATCACTATTTCTTTCGATTTTGGTTTTCGGAATTCTAGTATCCGAGTATTTGTAAAAGGTATTTTTATCCCGTACAAAAATTTACAACCAAATAACTGGTCACCTATAAGAATGGTGTTTTCCATAGAACCTGTAGGAACTCTGTATGCTTCAACTACACAGGCTCTTATTAGAAATACTGCAACTCCAATGAAAACAATATCTTTTAACCACTGATTTGATTTTTGATTGGGGATTGTGGATTTTTGATTGGATTTGATATTTATTTTCTTCATAGTATTATGCCAACTATATTATTCTTATGAAAGTTGTCAAGAAAAGCATTTTAAAGCGGTGCGTTATGACAACTGGTGGCTTTTCCATACGATTTCGGAATAACCTATCATTGTTCTTCCGTTAGAGTTTTCTTCAGTAACAGGTTGTTGAATGTATTTTTCCAATTGCTCTTTGCTCATTATTATCCACTTGGAAGGCATTATTTCATCGTTTTCTGAATCCGCATCGTGTTTGTGTGTAATAAGAACTTTATAAAACTTAGACATAATATCTCCTTTTCATTTATTGTATTTTATAAAACAGATACGGGAAGTCAATTAATTTTTTGGAATTCTGCTAGGGTGAAATCCTTTCTAGTGTAGGGGCTTGATTTATCAAGCCCGATTTGTTAAACATCAAGTAGAGTTTTATATTAATAGAAAAAAAGAAACAGACGCAAATTCCCTACGTACAAAAAAATAAATAAATGTAGGGCAAGTCCGCCTCAGGCGGATTAGCCTTGCAGAATTTGCCAAAGTCTTACTTTTCAGCTAGGTAATTTACTTCCATTTGTTTAATGCAATTTTACCGGACACTCTTTGCATTGTTTCATTCTGCAAAAATTATTATATACATGGATCATTCCCTGATTGTAGATTTCACGGCGTAATCCTTTTTTATCCTTAAACAAAATTCGTTTCATATAATTCGTGATATAATTATCAGGCAAAGGTTTATAAAATTTGTATTTTTCTAGGACTTCATCTTTTAAATCTTCTCTAACTATGGAAAGTATAGGCAGCCATACATTTAATATTATTATTCCTGCGCAGGGTTTACCGATTTTTGATTTACTGTTTTTGCAATAAGGTTGCAAATGTTTTTCAATTTCTTCCAGGTTTAATTCGTATTTAACCAGAGAATTATACATACCGGTTTGTATTGTTCTTGCTAAGAAACAACTTATTGCGTTTATTCGGTTTATGGGAAAATTATGAGGCCTGACTTTGAAAAATTGCCATTCATAAGGCTTCATAATATTAGGAATTTTAAGTTTTATTTTTCCCCATACGGGATTTAACTTTTCGGGCAATAATCCCGCAGTTCCTAGAAGAGCGGTTTTTATAAGTTTTATCCGAGAAGAAACGGGAACGTTAGAGGTTATTTGTTTCAGCTTTTTGGCGTCTATATATTCCGCGAGTTTTGCAAAAGCATTTTTGTTCTTCGCGTATCCTAACGCTTCCATAATCCCTGAATACACTGCCTGCTCTACGTCATAAGAGTTTATCGTATTCTGAAATTTTTGTTTACGGATTTCGAATCTTTTAAGCCCTTGCTGTTCCAGCAGGATTTTTAATTTGTCATCGAATATGTTTTTTTTATGACAACATATAAAAGATTTGGTTTTTATCGTTGCCTTAGTATACTCTTTAAACAATTTATTTAGCGGTTTGATACTCCATTTGGATAAATCAAGTGCGGGGATTTTATTTCCTGTTTTAGTGAAACAATCTTCCGTATTACTGTTCCCGACTATGTGTAATATAACATTATTATATTTTGGGTCGGTATAGTGTTTATGCAGGTTCCAGTCCGAAGAAAACGTATGAATTTCTACATCACCCGAGACAGGTAATCCGTTAAATTCAATAATTGCGTTCTTAAAATCGGGGCCGTCCTCTAAGTTCAATTCGCCCGGGAAAACTATATTTATGGATTGAGAATCTTC
>JAQTXJ010000156.1 GCA_028688815.1 bacterium
AGTTATTACTATCCCTTCCCTATGTCCTTTCTGACCTATATGACTTATATGTCCTCTATGTCCTATTCTCTTCTCCGTTCTCCGTTACTATCTACACCATCTAAACTATCTAAACTGTCTCAACTATCGTATCCAGACAGTTATTACTATCCCTTCCCTATGTCCTCTCTGTCCTATATGACTTATATGTCCTCTATGTCCTATTCTCTTCTCCGTTCTCCGTTACTATCTACACCATCTAAACTGCCTATACTAACTACACTATCTGTCCCCCGTCTCCCCTAAACGAATACATCGTCTCATTCGAAAAAAACAAAAACACACTCAAAAACCTCGGTTCAAGCCCCTCATCTATAAAGATACTCGTCTCCCCGCGCCCACGCATACTCCTCCCGTAGAATATTTTCAATTCGTAATCCCCGTCCGACAGGATAGAATTCCGTTTCTTCGTGAAGAAGGCGTTTTCCCCACCGTACTTATTAACCTCATTCGAATAAAAGAGATTATCAAAAACTTTCATATCCTTATCTGAAGGTTTGCAGTAAAAAACTAATATGTGTGCAACATCTTCAGGAGTACCGTTTTTATAAACACGTGAGTCCCACTTCAGGGAAAGCTGGTTCCCTTCGTATTTCAGGTTTTTCGGAACATTGTGGGGTTCGTATATTTTACCTTCGTAAATAGGATTCATACAGGAAAGGTCTACCCAATTATCTCCCGAGATGGGAAGTTTTTTATTCGGAATGGAATCGTATAAGAAACCTATGTTTTGTCTTATAAAAGAATTATGTTCCAGCATTTGGTAGTTGTGTTTTTTCCAGTATTTACGGAATTCCGGTTGTAGTAGATGGTATATCCGCATTGTGAGTGCCAACAACGTGCTCATATTTTTAAACCCGACACTTTGTTCTTTGGGAAACAGGGTATAATCTCGTTTGAGGTAAACGATTTGTTTCCCTCGCACGCAAGAGAATGTAACATTCCCGACAGAACCTCTTATTGTTCCGAAAGCACCACCCAAACATCTCGCCATTTAACCTCACTTGGACTCTGCGTCCTTTATTTTAAACTCTTTTCTATCTGTTATCTTTTAACCCTAGTCTTTCCGTTCTTTGCGCTCTCTTGTTTTTTCTTTATTTGTAGTCTTTTTATGTTTTGAACTATCTATTCTTTGTTTTTTTATTCTCCGCGAGCTCTGCGCCTTTTCGTTTTGTGAAAATCTGTCGTTATCGTATCGCTACATTAACCGCCACCGAATACTCTCCCCCTATCCTATGATACGCAAAGACCACCCTCTCCCCCGACTTAACCTTCAACGAAACAGCCCGTTCCCCGTACTTCGCAGGAGCAAAAGTTTCCACTTCCAGAGTTTTTCTATCTATAGAAATAAATCCTAAATCATACCCCGGCTGGGGATTTTCCTGTTGAAAACTCATTACCGAGTTTTTGAATTCCAGCAAGTTTAGTTGTGGCGGGGTCAACTCCCCCATAGTGAAGAGCAAGTTTTCCAGTCCGTACTTCAGTTGTCTACGGTTTATGCTAAAAAACAGATGATAAGCGGAGAAATGTTTTTCTTTATATTTATCAACGAGAGGTGTCCACGCTGGATAAATGATTGTTTTACGTATCTGCGGGCATATTTTATTAAGCATCGAAAATATTTCGGTATTAGTTTTGAAAGCAGCGGACTTTTCCGAGTGGTTATTGTATTTTTCCGGGTAATATGGGACGATGTAGGTTTTATTATTTTGAAATCTAAAAGTAACGCCTTGCGCGTCGGGAGGCATATCGTAGTTGAACATTCGTTTCGCCTGTTCCGGCGACATCCCACGAATTGTGCCTGTAAAATTAAACGGACTATTTCTTACTCGCATATTTTTTATCTGTTATTCTGTCATTCTGAACGTAGTGAAGAATCTCTCTGTTTTTGTTCCTGATTTTCTGGTAATCTGATATCCTGCCTATACGAAGCCCTTTCCACCTCTGGCGGATTATAGTCAAGCTCTTTCCAGCTATGCTGGATTACTTACAAACTCTTACGTTAGTTAGAGCGTGTTGTCCGGAATTTTTTGCCGGAGAGATTGCTATCCATAGCTTGTCTATGGTGGGATCCGTATCCAGCTCAGCTGGACTGATGTTCTAATTCTCTGGTATACTTTCTCTTACTTACTTAACTCACTCACCTAACTTAACTTACTTAACTCAAAGGCGTTTGTATAGCCTTACACGATTAGATGCAAAAAAGTCTAAAAAAGATTCAAAAAAAATTATTTATTTTTTTGGGGGCTATTCTCTGACTTATACGACTTATCTGTCCTATATGATTAGTTGGAGTTCGCAATGAAAAAGCGTTATAGAAAGCTCTTTCCTGCCCGCCTCTGGAGGGGAACTTTAGTTCTTAGAGATGCCTATCCTGAGGGACTCCAACTTATCAGTGTTTCTGACTTATTCTTATTTGCTCTCTACCGGCTTTCTCCGCCACCGCGGCGAAACCTCCATCTTCATAGACGAATCTCTCGATCCAA
>JAQTXJ010000157.1 GCA_028688815.1 bacterium
ATACGCTTTTAATGGGAACATTTCTACATTATAATGATGTCCGCCCGGGACTACTTTGTATCCGATAAAATCAGTTCCCACGACTACAGGACCTACACCGAAGCCGAGTTCCATAAAATCCATACTCGTGTATGAAGGAAATCCTTTATCAAGGGAAAGAGGACAGGCGTGAAAATAACTTTTAAACCCGTGCGCAAAAGAAGGTGTTAAAATAATTATTAAAGAAAAGATTAAAGGTGTTTTGTTTTTCATTATTTATCTTCTCCTAAACAATATCTATTTTCAATGCTCCTTTTTCTTTTTCATAAAATAACATTGAAGAATATAAATAATTTTCAGGATTCTTTATTCTCTTATCCTGAAATTGATTATTATGGATATATTCTAATTTTTCAACAAATTTTTCTTCATATCCGTTGAATTCGTCCATAGGCAAGCTATGGATAGCAATCCCTAATTCAGCCACAGCTGAGCTGGATAACCAGTCTCTAATGCTTTTCAGCAAAGAGACTGTAACATAGCTGAAAAGGGCTTCGTATAGAAACTCCAATTCTTCAATTAAAATATCACAGCAGGTTTTATCCAAAAAATAAGCATTGTTTTGATAAGTCTTTGTAGTAACAAAGTGCATCCCTTCATTATATTTTGGAAGATTTTTGTATTTCATTTAATTCGGGTAGATGGGAGCACGTGCTCCCATCTACCCATTAGTTTTCATTATTTCAAACTCAAACGATAACCGATTAGTCCGCCTGCAAAGGGCAGGGTAAGTGCTGCTACTGCCGAAACCTGCTCCTCCCTGTCTGTAGGGGGACCTTGACCGGAAAACGCTATACTACAAATCACTATTGCAACTGCCTCCCCTAAAACACTTCCCCAAAACGTACGTCCGAACGACCCTTTTTCTTTTTCTATGTATTTTCCCGTTGCCCAAATTCCGTACGTAATCAAAATTGGATACTCAATACATAAAGCACCTGTTGCCAGGACTGCTTCCTCATAGCTTCCGGCGAACCCTGCAGCAAAAATCAAAGGGACTCCGATAACTATTCCTGCAAATTCACCCACAAGTCCTCCCAACGGTTCGGTTATCATCCATGACTTGTTCGGAGTTGGTTTAACAGAATCGTCTACTGCGGAAAATAAATAACTGCCTTGCCATGCATCAGTCAGCGTTAAGTCGCTTGGCTTCAGTCCGATAGAGGGAGAAGAATCACAGAGGAAATTAGTTAATAGGGTACTAGTTAATAGGGTATTAGGTAATAGGGGGGATAGAGCCCCGGACAAGATGGATTCCGCATCAAGTGCGGAATGACAAATGGGAGAATCTGCGAATGTGATTGTGGTGGAAAATAATATTATTAGAACGATTAGGGTTTTAAGTTTGTAAGCCATATATGCTTACTTTATTAAAATAAGTTTTTAGTTGGAGTTCGCGAAGTAATGAGCGTTACTCCAACTTATCCCTATTCCCGAATTCGGGAATAGGGGCTTTGTTTATCGAACCAATATTAGTTTCTTCGTTTCCTTTATATTCCCCGCCGTTAATTGCACAAAATAAATCCCGCTTTTGTGGATGTTCGGCGTAAACGTATAATCGCCTTTGCTTAATGTGCCGGAATAGAGAGTGCTTTGAAGTCTACCTGATAAGTCGTAGATAGTTATTAGTGTATTAGTATAATAGTTATTGGGGACGGAGAGGAAGATTTTATTTTTTATTATTTTCATTTTTACATTTTGATATTTAATATTTGAATTTTCTTCCACTGCAATTAACGAAACTTTCGCATAATAAACATCCCGGGTATTAAGTTGGTACGTTCCGCCTGTCCATACTATATGGCTATTCCCGGAGTTGTCAATTGTTGCCGACGGGCAATAAGCGACACAACCTTGTACGCCGAAAGTAATACTATTCCAAGTTAACCCATTGTCATTCGAATATTTTAAGTGGGTTTTTGCAATATCCCTTCCTTCTGAACTGTCATATTCGGCAACTCCATAAATAACCGTCACAAAATTATCCCGGGTGTTAACTTGAGGTGTTCCAAAAATTGAAAGCAGGTTTTCCGTTTCCGGGACCAGACAAACGGAAGAGTCCCAACTTGTTCCTCCATCCGTGGAATTTTTTATATAATAAGAGAATCCGGAGTCTTGTTTTTCTTTTTGCAACCATCCGATATAGACTGAATTCCCGCTCGAAGCAACCGTCGGACAAATGGAATAAGCGCTATCCGTCGTAAGTCTGATGTCGGAACTCCAGACTTGCCCGCTGTCCATTGAACGTTTGTAATATATTTCTCCGCTTGAATCGTCCCTTGAATCCTGCCATACCAGATGCACAAAATTATCAAAAGAGGATATTGCCGGGCAAGGAGCATACGACGGTATAAGAGCATCCCCCGGTTCTCCTAAAGTTATAGATATGTCAGGAGTGGTTACCAAATTTTCAACCGGCGGTGACCACTGAGAGCCACTGTTGAAAGAATGAGTATAAATAAAATAAATGCTGTCGCCTGTTGTTT